>JALSMD010000091.1 GCA_026987855.1 Candidatus Falkowiibacteriota bacterium
TGTTATAATATTACAGCACTTATTTGGCCAGGAATTTGTAGCAGGTGTTACGAGGTTGGTAACGATTTGTACAAGCAATTCCCTGCTAAATACTTTAATGGTAGCAATTTAGATCTCCAGGCCCACATAGAAGACGAATTAAATTATTGTCAAGTTAATTATCAAGTTATCAAAGGATTTTGCCCACACTGCAAAGGAGAAAAACTTTTCTTTTCTCACCGCAAGGGTTATTTAGAAAGAAATGGCGTGTTCATTGCGCCAAAATTTTAAATAAAATTTTTGCCCTCTCAAATATTTGAGAGGGTTTTTCTTTTTATTCAGCCTGCCTGGATCTAATAACTGCCAAAGGGGTTCGTAAAAGAATTGATAGGTCAAGAAGTAATGACCAATTTTCAATATAATAGGTATCTAGTCTTACTTCATCTTCAAAACTTAAATCACTACGACCAGAAATCTGGGCAAGCCCTGTAATACCTGGTTTTATTGTTAAAACTTTTTTATGGTGAGCCTCGTATTTTGCTACTTCTTCTGGTAGATGTGGCCGCGGACCAACTAAACTCATATCACCCTTTAAAACTAAAAATAATTCTGGCAATTCATCAATGCTCCAACGCCTTATGAATTTACCTACTCTGGTTATTCTTGGATCATCTTTTATTTTTACCACAGGTCCGTCATTTCGTATATTTTTGTCAGCTAATTCATTGTATCGCATATTATGTGTTCCCGGAATCATAGAACGAAATTTAAAATAATGAAAAAGTTTACCCCCCTGCCCTACTCTATATAAAGGACTGCCATCATCGCAACGCGAAAAGAATATTGGGCCGCGTGAATCTAACTTAATTAAAATTGCTGTTATTAACAAAATTGGTGAAAATATGATAATTAAAATTAAAGAAATAATAATATCAAAAATTCTCTTAGCAATTCTCCCCCACCCATCAAGAGGAGTCTTTTTCACTTCTACCACTGGGATGCCAGCTATTTCTGACACCTCAGTCTTTAAAACTTTTGTTCCTAAAAGATCAGCCGCATATTTAAAAGTAATATGGTGCTCATCAGCAAAATCATACAATCTCATGATTTCAGCTTTGCTTAGATTAGGATCTGTTTGAATAACCTCATCAACTTCCTTTACTTTTAAAAATTCCTCTAATTCTTGGGCAGTATCAATACTAAAATCTTTTAATCTTTTAACAACTTCATATCCTAAGCTTTTGTTTGTAGAAAATTCATGGATTAAATTGTCGGTTGTTTTACTATTCCCTATAACAACAACTTTATGGACACCCAAACCATGCCTAAACAATTGTCTTTGGATATATCTTACTAAACCTCGTGAAAGGCTTAAATAAATAATTGACAAAAACCAACCAGCCAAAACAATAAAACGAGAATCAAATAATTCTCGTCTAATAAAAATTAAAATAACTATTAACATCAATCCCGTCGAACAAGCTAGCACCAAACGATAAACCTCTTTAATAAATTTACGGTTACCATTAATAACATAAAGGCCAGCAAAAGCAAAGATAATAATCCACAAAAAAGCAATAAAAAGAAGAACTTTTAAATATTCTCCAAATGACAAATTAAATATTACTGGCCTAATTGATTGCACAAAATTAGCATATCTTAAATAATATGCAGAAACACCAGCCAAAACTATCATTAGATAATCTAGTGGCACTAATATAAAACTAAAAAATAATTCTATGCGTTTCATAAAATTTCACTTTATAAGTTTTTATCTATCAATATTTCTAATTTTAGGGCAAGCTATAAGCCGGATTCTGTCGAGGATAGCCATTTATCTAGCCCTAATATTACTATCAGGGTCTTGCGAGCTACTTTTTCCTATCTTTTTTCAGACAAAAGATAGGTTTGCTCTTGCTCCGGGTAGGGTTTGCCACGCACACTCTGTCACCAGAGGGCGAGCTGGGTAGCGCTAAATAGCACACCCCAGCACTTTTCACCTTTCTCCAAATCTCGCTTCCCCTTTATTTTTTAGGTATGTATACCTTACCTAAAAAACTGGGAAACTTATTAACGATTTGGATAGTATAGTCTCTGTGGCGCTGTCGTCAAAGGTCTGCCTTTGAGAGGACAGCATTCTCCAAAAGGAGAACACTTTCCCTATCCCCCACTTTACAGTAAAGGACGGTGGGTGTTACCCACTACCCTTTGTACGGAGTCCGGACTTTCCTCACAGAAGCTTAATTGACTTCTGCGCGGCTATCCACTTGCCCTAAAATCAAAAATATTTTTTTAGTGTTATTATAATAACATTAAAATAACAAAAAGTCAATAATAAAATTTAATTTAAACTTAAATAAAATTTATTATTACTAAAATTAAATTTATTTTAAACTATTTGACAAAATAACAAAAAAATGGCTAAATAAAAAGAGGCAAAATTGCCTCTTTTTATGTTTTATTATTTAAACAAGGTGCCAAAATTATTATCGTAAACTGCTTTTAAAATAAAATTTTCTTTTTTACCGCAAACAAGTTTAGCTTTAATGCCTTTTTTAGATAATTGAGACAGCACTTTCACTTTTGTCATCATGCCTTCTTTTCCATAACCAAGTTCATTTCCTGACTTTATATATGGCAATATTTCTTTAAGCGTTCTAACTTCTTTTATTACTTTGCCTTTGTTATCTATTAAACCTGGCATATCAAAACAAATCATAGCTATATCTACTTGTATTAACTCGCAAACCAGCTGAAACAGAATGTCATTATCAGCACATTTTTCAAGCGCTCTGATTTCGGCATCATCTACTACATCATTTCCGTTTATTACAGGAATTACTCCGCATTTAAAACATTCTTCAATTACTTTTTTGGTTATTATGTTGCTTTTACTTAAATCTTTGTCAGTTAATAATAACTGAGCAGCCTCTACACCAAAAAGATCAAAGCAAGATGTATATAAATTCATTAATTTCAACTGACCTATCGCTGCTCTTAAATTTTTAGATCTTTCTTTGTGGGGATCACTGGCTACGGCACCTGAACTAACCAAAAAAACACAATTACCACGCCGCATCAATTTTACTATCTGTTCACAAACCCTTAAAATAATTTCTTTATTTATTTTACCATTGCCATCTGTTAATAGTTTGCTACCAACCTTAACTCCTATTTTCATTTAGCACCCCCTTCTTTTATTTAAAAGAACAATATTTTAAAGTTTTAAGTTTTTTAAACAATAAATAAATTTCCATAATTTGTCAATTTGTGATATAATATTTTATATATTATTCTAAAAAATAATTTTAGTTTATGACTAAGTATATTAAAATATCTAGAAATATACATAAACTAGAAATAGACAATCCCGATACTCCTGACAAAAAATTGGTATGGATAAATATTAAGAATGCCCGCAAAAAAGAAATTGAATATTTAAGAAAAAATTATAAATTTAACCTTTCTTATTTACAAGCCTCATCTGCTAAGTCTATATCCCAAAGACCGATGGTGGTTAAAGATGATGGTTATCTATTTATGATTTTACATTTTCCAGTTCTTGATAATAATAATGTTATTCCGGGAGAAATTGAATTTTTTATTGGCAAAAACTATCTCATTACTCTTCATAATGACAATGTCAAAGCTTTAAATGAATTTTTTAATTTTTGTAAAAAAGACAGCTGTTCTCTTCTTGCTTATAATAATGAATCGTCAGCAATGCTCTTATATGAATTGTTAGATAGGTTAATTCAAGATACCTTTCACCTTTTAGATCAAAATAGTATAGCTATTTCTGAGGTTGAAGAAATGATTTTCTCAGACAAACAAAAAGAGGCTGTGTCTCGTATTCTTTCTGTAAGGAGAAATTTTATAAATATTCGTCGCATTATGCAAAGCCATAAAAATATTATCAAAAAACTACTAAGCATTCAAACAACATTAACTACTAATGAACAGGTTGGCAATTATTATCGCAAATTAATTGAATACACGAAAAATATTTGGGAAATACTAGAAAATCAAAAAGAAATGATTGAAGCTTTAAATAATACCAATGAGTCAATGTTAAATTATCGTATTAGCAACATAATGAAAACTTTAACTATATTCTCTGTAATTGTTTTCCCTTTAACATTATTTGCAGCAATTTTTGGCATGAACACTATGGGTGGTATGCCATTTATTGATAATAAATATGGATTTTGGATTATAATATTCTTTATGAGTATCGGATGTTTATTTATGCTTTTATTCTTTAAGAAGAAAAAATGGCTTTAAAAAATATAAAAAATAAATTTAAATTGAAAAAAATATGAACAAAAATAATAAGAAAGATATTATTAATAAAATTATTATTTTTATTCTTTTTCTTTTTGCTCTCTTTCCTTCAAGTAGTTATGCTGAATTTAATCCTAATTATATTATTAGTAATGAGGAGGTTTTAGATTATGATTCAATGACTTTAGAAGAAATTCAATCTTTCTTAGAAAACAAAGGGGGGTATTTAGCTCATGCTACTTTTATTTGCCCGGAAGATGGCAAAAAATATACAGCAGCTGAAATTATTTATGATCGGGCCATTACTAATAAAATTAGTCCTAAATTTTTAATAGTTTTATTACAAAAAGAACAAAGTTTGATAGAAGATAAAAACCCAAAACAAAGCCAATTAGATTGGGCAACTGGTTATGGTTGTCCTGACGGCGGAACATGTAATCCTCGCTGGAAAGGATTTTGGAAACAAGTGAATAGTGCCTCTCTTCAATTTAGAGATTATATGGACAATCCCCATCTTTATAAATATCAAGCAGGTAAAACTTATATTTTTACTAATCCTTACTCCACTATTAAAAAAGAGGCGGTCAGGGTTACCCCAGTTAATCGAGCAACAGCTGCTCTTTATAATTATACTCCTCATGTTTATAATGGAAATTATAATTTTTACAAAATTTGGCAAAGATACTTTACACGCATCTATCCCAATGGTTCACTATTACGAGCAGAAGGTGAGCCAGGAGTATGGTTAATTCAAAATGGAAAGAAAAGGCCATTCTTAACAAAAGGCGCTCTTACTTCCCGTTTTGATGTTAATAAAATAATTACTGTTAAAAAAACCGAATTAGATGCCTACGAAAAAGGAGACCCAATAAAATTTCCTCAATATTCACTAGTCCGATCTCCTAATGGAACAATCTATTTATTGATTGATGATACAAGAAGGGGGTTTGTTAGCGGAGAGGCTTTTAGAAAGATTGGTTTTAATCCAGAAGAAGTAATTGATGTTAGTTGGGAGGATTTAAAGCCATACAAAGAAGGAGAACCGATTACAGCTAGTTCTACCTATCCAACTGGTGCACTTTTACAAGATAACACTACGGGGGGCGTATATTATGTTACAGAAGGGACAAAAGCTCCATTGCTTGATGCTATATTTTTAAAAACCAAATTTAAAAATCGCTCTATTACTCCAGTAAGTCCAGAAAAACTAGCTAGTTACAAGACAGTTGAACCGGTTAAATTTGATGATGGCGAACTTTTAAAGGCTAATAACTCGCCAGCTGTATATGTTATTGAAGATGGCAAAAAAAGGCCAATAGTTTCTGCTAAAGTTTTTGAGAGTTTAGGATATAAATGGGAAAATATTATTACTGTTCCGCCTAAAATTATTGATCTCTATCCAGACGGAAAACCTTTAACCGAAATAATAGAACATAATGAGGAGGTAAAAAATAATAATGGAAATGATAATTAAATTGAAAATAATTTATAATTTTAAAACATAAAATTATGTCAATAGTTTTTTCTGCTATTACTCCTCATCCGCCTATTTTAATACCATCAATTGGTAAAGAGAACTTGCAACGTTTAGCAAATACTCAAAATGCTTATCAAAAATTAGAAGAAAAATTAATTAAATCTAATCCAGACACTATTATTATTATTTCTCCTCATGGTCCTCTCCAATCCAATGCTTTTGTGATGAATCTGAATCCCAATTTTGAAGGAAGTTTTGAAGAATTTGGAGACTTTAATACCAAACTAAACTTCAGAGGTGATATTGGATTAGCTTACAAAATTAGAGAAAGAATGGAAACAAGGGCTCCTTTACAATTGATCAGTGAAACAAAACTTGACCACGGGGCATCTATTCCTCTTTATTTGCTTACTCATCGACTTAAAAATGTAAAAATTATACCTTTATATTATTCTGGTTTAAGTAGAGAAGCTCATTTTGAATTTGGCCAACTACTAAGGAGAGAATTTATTTACAACAAAGAGCAAATTGCTATTATTGCATCTGGAGACCTTTCACATCGCCTAACAAAAGATGCTCCAGCTGGTTATTCTCCTAAAGGTAAAAAATTTGACAAAAAAATAATTGAATATTTGTCAAAAAATAAAGCTAATGAAATTCTTAAAATAGATGAAAATTTAATCATAGAAGCCGGAGAATGCGGCCTTAAATCAATTATTATTCTTTTAGGAATTCTTGAACAAATAAAACATAAACCACAGCTACTTTCTTATGAAGCGCCTTTTGGTGTTGGTTATCTTGTTATGAACTTTGAATTATAACTATGAAATATATTGATATAGTCCCATTTGCCAAAATTCCTCTTACTCAACAGCAAATATTTACCTATTTAAACAAATATAATTATAGACTCAAAATTGGGCAAATTGTTGAAGTGCCCCTACAAAATAGTAATGTACGGGGCGTTATTATTAAAATCAAAAAAAAGGCTCCTATTGGTATTAATTACAAGACAATAAATAAATTGTTATATCCTTATCCTATTTTTACGCCTAAACAAATAAAATTAGCGCGCTTAATTTCCCATTATTATTATTCTCCTTTGGGTGTAGTGTTTAAAACAATGTCTCCGCCCGTTTTAAAGAAAATAAAAAACAATTTAAAAGTCATAAATAAACACACTAAAAATAATAACAAAAAAGAAAATTTCTTATTATTAAAAGGAAATAAAGAATGGCGACAAAAAGAATATTTTAAAAAAATAAAAAATTGCCTCAAAAATAACCAGCAGGTATTGTATTTAGTTCCAGAATTATCGCAGATAACTCAAATTCTTGATATATTATCAAGTCAATTCCCGCAAATAAAAATTGTTGAATTTTGTGGTCGTTTAAGCTCAGGAAAATATTTAGAAAATTGGATTTCTGTGCTATATGACGATGCTCAAATAATATTAGGGACCAGACAAGCAACATTTGCCCCTTTTAATAATTTAGGCTTGATTATATTAGATGAAGAACATAACCCATCTTTTAAGCAATGGGATATGAATCCTCGTTACCATGCTCGTAAGGTGGCGGAGTTTCTTGTTAAAATATATAAATCTCAATTGATTTTGGGTGCTAAATCCCCTAGTATACATTCTTTTTATAAAGCAAAAGAAGAAAAACAATATTCTTTGAAAATCCAAAAAAATTCTTTGTCGCATAAGGTATGTATAGTTGACATGCGCAACGAAATTAAGAGTGGAAATTTCTCTATTTTCTCTTATAAATTGCTAAATGTTCTTGAAAATATTTTGACACAAAACAAACAGGCCATTATTTTTGTAAACAGACGCGCTTTTGCATCCTTCGTAATGTGTCGCGACTGCGGTTATATTATTAAATGTCCAAATTGTTCTAAGGCTTTATTAGAATATAGTGATGGCAGGCTAGTCTGTACTCATTGCAGTTACAAAGAGAATATGCCCTTAACCTGCCCAAAATGTTCTTCGGTTAGAATTAAAGGATTTGGTGTTGGTACGCAAAGAGTTGCTAAAGAGGTAACTAAATTCTTTCCTAAGGCGCAGGTAGAAATCTTTGATCGAGACCATTTAAAAAGAAAAAATGATGTTTTTAAAATTTATCAAAAATTTGATACAGGACAAATTGATGTTTTGGTAGGCACTCAACCAGTATTAACCTTTCAACCTTTTAATTTATCTTTAATAGCTGCTATCAACATTGATTTCATGTTAAATTTTCCTTCTTGGCAATCTAGAGAAAGAACTTTTTGCCTTTTGTCAGAATTGATTAACAAAAAATATCAGACTATTATACAAACATACAATCCAGAACATAAAATTTTTGAATTATTAAAAAGCAATAATTATAATCTTTTTTATAAAAATGAAATTAAAGAGCGTAAATTATTGTATTACCCTCCCTTTTCTCAACTCATTAAACTTACATTTTCTTATAAAAATTTAGATGTAGGCCGAAATAAATTTAAACAAGTAAAAAATAATTTGGAAAGATACATACAAGAAAATAAATTACCTGTTAAGTTAATAGTACCTAATGAAGCGACTATTTCTCGTAGGTCAGGCAAATATTTAAATGCAATAATTTTAAAATTACCAACAAAAAGAATGTTTAGCAAAAACAAATTATTAGATTTAATTCCAGGAGACTGGACAATTGATGTTGATCCTGATAGTTTATAATATTAAATTTTATTAGAAATCCACAAAACAACAAAAATTTATTACAGCAAAAACTTTTAATTGACACTTAGTTAAAATTTTATATCAGCTACTAAACATTTAAACTAAACAATATGGCAAAAATATTATCTATTGTTACTCATCCTGATCCAATTTTAAGAGAAAAATCTAGACCTTTAGATAAAAAACAAATATTATCTGATGATTTTAAAAAGCTGTGCGCTGATATGGCACTTACTATGAAAGAGGAAGATGGTATTGGTTTAGCTGCCCCTCAGATCGGCCAAAATATTCGTTTAATAGTTGTTAATACCGATGATGGACCATTGTGTATGATTAACCCCGTCATTAAAAAGCGTTCTATGCTTATGGAATGGGGAGAAGAAGGATGTCTTTCCATTCCGGGAGTCTTTGGAGAAGTAAAAAGACATCGTTGGATACGATGCCAATTTATAAATTTAGAAGGGCGCACAGTCTCTATAAAAGCACGGAAATTATTAGCACGTGTCATTCAACACGAAATTGATCATTTAGATGGTATACTTTTTATTGATAAGGCCAAAAATATCACTACCGAACAAAAAAAATAAAAAAATTTTAGCTTATTAAATCTAAAAATTCTTTTTCGTTAATAATTTTTACTCCTAATTTTTTAGCTTTTTCATATTTGCTACCAGGATTTTCTCCGACTACTACATAATCAATTTTTTTGCTTACTGACGAAGAAGTCTTGCCGCCCAACTCTCTAATTTTTTCTTTTGCTTGTTCGCGAGTAAAAGTCTCTAGGGTGCCAGTCAATACAAAAATTTTTCCTTCTAATTTTTTCTTAATCTTTTCTTGTTCAATTTTAAAACCAATTTTCTCTAATTTTTCCAATAATTTTATATTAGAATCTTTGTGGAACCAATGATAAATACTATCTGCTACAATTGGACCTATGTCCTTAATTTTTTCTAATTTTTCTTTACTAATGTTTTTCATTATAAATATTAGATCTCGGGGAGAATCAATCTTAAAATTGGTCAACACTTCTTGAGATATCAAATTAGCTGTTTCTTCGCCGACATGCCTAATTCCTAAAGCATACAAAAATCGGGATAAACTTAATTTCTTTTTTTCCTGAATAGCGTTTATTAAATTATGTGCTGATTTTTCAGCAAATCTTTCCAAAGGCATTAAATCTCCTTCAGTTAAAGTATAGAAATCAGCTATATCACTAACCAAACCCTCTTTTACTAACTGCTCTATAACCTTTTTTCCTAATCCCTCTATGTCAGCAGCTCCTTTACTTGCCCAATGAATTAACTTTCTTAAATTAACAGCATAACAATTAGGGTTAGAACAACGATAAGCTACTTCGCCTTCTTTCCTAACTACTTGGCTTTGGCACATAGGACAACGTTTAGGCGCATAAATACTCTTTTCATTACCTTCCCTCAATCTTTTAAGCACTTTTACTATTTTAGGAATCACATCTCCGGCACGTTCAATAATAACTGTATCCCCGATTTTAAGACCCAAACGCTTGATTTCGTCCATATTATGTAAAGTAGCATGAGTTACTGTCACTCCACCAATTAAGACTGGTTCTAAAATTGCCACAGGCGTTAGAATACCAGTACGACCTACATGCCAAACAACATTTTTAACTTTGGTAGTGGCCTGTTGTGCCGAGAATTTATAAGCTATCATATAACGAGGACCTTTGCCTACTACCCCTAAAATTGGCCAAAATTTTAAATCATTAACAACAACCACTACCCCGTCACATTCAAAAGGCAATTTGTTTTCTCTATGTTTGTTCCAATATTTATGAAAATCCTCTACTTCTTTTAGATTAAAACAAATCTTATTTTTATCTAAAGTTTTTACTCCTAAAAGATTTGCTAATTGATGTTCTTGGTAATGTTTTTCTAGTTGGATGTTATTTAATATAAGTCCATAAGCATAGAAATCCAATTTCCTTTGAGCGGCAATTTTGGGATCAAGCTGCCTAATTGATCCAGCTGCTGCATTACGAGGATTAGCTAACAGTGTCTTGCCTTCTTTTTTTAATTTTTTGTTTAATTCCTCAAAAACTTTTTTTGTCATAATAACCTCTCCCCTCACCTCTATTCGGCCTGTTTTAATTAAATTAAATATTTTTTTTATTTGCTTTTCTGGTATACCTACATTCTTTAACTCTTCCTTTCTGGGCTCTCTCAATCTTAGCGGTATTGATTCTATCGTTTTAAGGTTCTGGGTAACATCCTCGCCAATTTTACCATCTCCACGAGTAGCACCTAAGACAAAAATACCTTTTTCATAAACTAAATTAACTGCTAAACCATCCATTTTTAACTCACAAAAATATTCCAACTTTGGGGAGTTGCCAGTTTTATCTTTGATAATTTTTAAAATACGGTTTTCCCAATCTTTTATATCTTCATAACAAAAGGCATCAAACATAGAAAGCATAGGAACAGCATGTTCTACCTTTTTAAATTTATCTAAAGGCTCACCTCCTACCCGTTGCGTCGGTGAATCAGGGGTAATAAGTTCGGGAAATTGTCTTTCCAGTTTCTCTAATTCGTTTTTTAAACTATCAAATGCCGCATCACTAATTTTTGGTTTATCCAAAACATGATAAAGATAACGATGGTAATTTATCATTTCACGAAGTTTTTTCACTCTTTTTTTAGCTTCTTGTTTATTCATATAAGTAAAATATTTATAATTTTATTATAACACAAAATCCTATAATCTAATAATAATTATCTTCTCTTTAGGCTCTGGGATTATTTATATATAAAAAAATAGCACTTACATATAATTTCAATATAAATATATATTTTTTACGATTATAAGTTAATGTTTGCTCTTGCTAAATACCATATTTTTTGCTAAAATATTAATAGTTTAAAGTCCCTTTTTAGGATAATTTTATTTTTAACAAAAATAATAATATGGCTAAAAAAACAAAAAAAACCAATGAATATAATGCAGAAGCGATTACTGTGTTAGAAGGCTTGGAACCTGTTAGAAAAAGACCCGGTATGTATATCGGATCTACTTCTTCTACCGGTCTTCATCACTTAATTTGGGAGGTGGTTGATAATGGAATAGACGAAGCAATGGCTGGTTTTGCGACAGAAGTAAAAGTAACACTATTAGGAGATAATATGGTAGAAATAGCTGATAACGGCCGTGGTATTCCTGTAGAAAAACATAAAGTCACAGGCGTCTCTGCGCTAGAAACAGTTTTAACAAAGTTGCATGCTGGCGGAAAATTTGGTGGAGGAGGTTATAAGGTTTCAGGTGGTCTTCATGGAGTTGGTGTTTCAGTAGTAAATGCTTTAAGTTCATATTTAAAAGCAGAGGTTCATCGTGATGGAAAAATTTGGGTACAAGAATATAAACAAGGAAAACCAATTACCAAATTAAAATCGGTTGGTAAAACCAAAAAAACTGGCACTATTATCACTTTTCAACCTGATGCTACTATTTTTACGGAAACAGAATTTAAATGGGGGAAAATTTTGGATCATCTGCGTCAACAGGCCTATTTAACAAAAGGAATAACAATTAAAATTAGTGATCGTCGCCCTGACCACCGTGAAAAAGATTATGTCTTTTATTTTGAAGGAGGAATTAAATCATATATAAAGTCTTTACATAAAAATAAAACAATCAA
>JALSMD010000092.1 GCA_026987855.1 Candidatus Falkowiibacteriota bacterium
ATTGCTACCGAAATTCTAGTTTTTAGCATTTGGACAGTGCTTTTGGTAGAAGTTTTGGCTTCTGGAGATTGGAAGAGAAAGGGACTAGAAATAGCTTCATTAGTTTTAATTATAATTTTAGGGATTTTGTTAGTTCATAGCGTTAAAAGAGAAATTAGGGCCAGAGAAAAGATGGAAGAAATTACTAAACAATTAAGAAAGGCAAATAGAGAACTAAGAAAACTAGATGCTGCTAAGAGCGAGTTTATTTCTATTACTTCACACCAATTAAGAACACCTTTGACTGTAATAAAAGGTTATATTTCTATGATGTTAGAAGGGGTATTTGGTAAAATAGATAAAGAATTAAAGGATCCTTTAAAAAGAGTTTATGAATCAAACGAGAGATTAATTAGTTTAGTAGAAGATTTTTTAAATATTAGCCGTATAGAGTCTGGGCGATTACGCTTTGAGTTTGAGGAATGTCATTTAGAAGATATTATTGAAAGTGTTGTAGAGGAATTAAGAGGAACCGCAACTAAAAAGGGTTTAAGCTTGCGATTTCAGAAAGAAGCAACCATTTCTCCGTTAGTAAGAGTTGATAAAGAAAAAATGAGACAGGTTATTATGAATCTAGTTGATAATGCTATTAAATATACAGAGAAGGGGAGCATAACTTTGTTTTTATATCCACACAAAAATAAATTAAGGTTTTGTGTTGTTGACACAGGAATTGGCCTGAATAATGATGATAGAATATTATTATTTAAGAAATTTTCTAAGGGGTATAGGGGTGGAAAAATAAACGCTACCAGTGTAGGATTAGGTTTATATATTGCCAAAAAAATTGTGAGAGCTCATAAAGGAAAAATTTGGGCAGAAAGCAAGGGTAGAGGCAAGGGAAGTAGATTTTGTTTTGAGATCCCAATTGTTAAGAATAAAACGCCAGGAACAAAAAATCAGGTATAAATTTTATTTTTATTTTTTAAATTGAATTATTAAATATGCCTAACAATCTTGAATTACTAGCTCCGGCCGGTAATATGGAAAAATTGAAAACTGCTATTACTTTTGGCGCTGATGCGGTGTATATAGGAACGCCTGACTTTTCATTAAGAACTAGAATTAATGAATTTAATTTTTCTAATATAAAAAGAGCAGTTGATTACTGCAAAAAACATAATAAAAAGATTTATATCACAGTTAACATATTTGCTCATAGTTGCCACCTGAGAAGAGCGGCCAATCATATTAAAAAATTAAAAGAAATTAAAGTTGATGCTTTAATTATTTCTGATCCTGGAATTTTAATGTTAGTAAAGAAAATATGGCCAGAGGCAGTTGTTCATCTTTCTACCCAGGCTAATTGCCTCAATTGGCTTTCTGCTAATTTTTGGCATGAGGCAGGAGTAAAACGTATTATTTTGGGAAGGGAGACAAGTTTAAAAGATATAAAGGAAATTCATAAAAGAAACCCCTCTTTAGAATTAGAGTATTTTGTGCATGGCGCTATGTGTATGGCTTATTCTGGGAGATGTTTTTTGTCTCGTTATTTTGTAGGTAGATCAGCTAATCTAGGAGATTGTGTGCAACCCTGCCGCTGGAAATATTTCATTAGTGAAGAAAAGAGACTAGACAAGCCCTTAGAACTTGTGGAAGATAAACATGGTT
>JALSMD010000093.1 GCA_026987855.1 Candidatus Falkowiibacteriota bacterium
TAAAAAAAAGGATTCGTAATATGATAAAAATTTGTAAACATGGTTATGGAGCGCCAAAAGAGGGAAGCAGTCTTTTTTTGAAAATGGTAGTGGAAGGTTTGGATAATTTAAACTTAAGCAGTGACGATTTCGCAAAGTTAAAAGGGGAGATAATGAGTCTTTATTACAAAGAGAAAACAAAATTAGAGGCCAGAGAAAGATTAAAAGAGAAGGCAAAACTAAAAAGAATGGTTGAAGATGCGCGCCTTATTCAATTACGCGAAAGAAAAAGAGAAGGCGTCCCCCCAGAGCACATAGATTTTTATAGTGGTGAAGTCATTGAAGATGATGAATAAAACGATTAGAATTTAAAAAAATTAACGCATTAAAATATGTCAAAAAATAAAATTTCTACCCTCATCATTTTTTTGTTTTTAATTGCAAGTTTAACTATTAATGTTATATTAGTTTCCAAACAATCTACTCAGGCTGATATTTTGCATTTAGATGAACAAGAAGCAACTATAAGGGCCATCAAAAAAGTAAAGCCGGCAGTGGTAAGCATCATTGTTTATGATTATGTAGATAATATAGTTATAGATCCAATTTCTGGGCTTAAACAAATAAAAAAAGAAAAACAGGAACTTGGATCAGGAACAGGATTTTTAATTAGTTCTGACGGTTTAATACTTACCAACAAACATGTAGTTAATTCTGCTTTTAATGATAACACAGCAGAATATCGCATTATTTTAAATAGTGGTAAAGAATATTACGCCCAATTGATTGGCCGTGATCCTATTAATGATTTAGCAGTATTAAAGATTTTTGATAAAGATTTGCCTTATGTAGAATTAGGTGATAGTGATCAGCTAGAAATAGGCACTAGCGTTATTGCAATCGGTAATACTTTAGGAAAATATCAAAATAGCGCTACCAAAGGCATTGTTAGCGGTTTGGGCCGTAATTTGTTTGCCTCTGATAATGCTGGACATAGTGAAAGCCTAGATAATGTAATTCAAACTGATGCCGAGATAAATAATGGTAATTCCGGCGGCCCCTTAATTGATTTATTTGGTCGCGTTGTTGGCATTAATGTAGCTGTTGATACTAGAGGGACAGCCATTGGCTTTGCTATTCCTATCAATGACGCTAAGCCGGTGATTAAAAGCATTAAAGAGAAAGGGGTAATTATAAGGCCTCGTTTAGGCGTGCACTATATTATGCTTAACGAAGAAATTGCAAGAAAAAATAACTTGGCCCGTTCAAGTGGCGCCTGGATAGTAAAGGGAGACAATGGATTACCTGCTGTTTTGCCTAAGTCACCAGCAGAAAAAGCTGGTTTACTTGAAGGAGATATTATTTTTGAAATTAATGCTATAAAAATTCAAGGATCAAATTCTCTTGCCCGAGTAATTCAAAAATATAAACCAGGAGATCGTATAGGACTTAAAATTCAAAGAGGAAACAAGATTTTAATAAAAATAGTTCAATTAGATAAGTTTAGATGATTGTTTTATTGTCTAGAATATGTTATAATAAATAGTAATGAAAATAAGACAAATATCTAAAATTTGTATATTTTTTTTGTTAATAAGCTTAGGGAG
>JALSMD010000094.1 GCA_026987855.1 Candidatus Falkowiibacteriota bacterium
TCAGGAAACTATCACCATTAAAACTGTTAAAAATGAATTGAAACATGTTCGTGTTTTAGGTCCATGTACAGAGAGAACACAAATAGAAATTTCCAAGACAGATGCTTATTATTTAGGAATACCCGCTTTAGTACGGGAAAGCGGAGATTTGGACGGGACTCCTGGTTTAACCTTAGTAGGGCCAAAAGGAGAGATTAAAATTAGAAGCGGAGTAATTTTAGCGCATCGCCATATCCATGCTTCTCCTGCTGATGCTAAAAAATATGGTTTAAAACACGGCCAAATGGTTTCTGTAAAATTTGCTTACGGAAATCGCGCTTTGACTTTTCATAATGTTTTGGTAAGAGTTCATAAAAATTTTGTTTGGAGAATGCAAGTTGATACAGATGAAGCTAATGCTGCCGGAATTGATGATGAACATAATATTGGAGAAGTGATTATAGATTAATTTTCATATTTTATAATCTTAAATTAATATTTTAAAGAAAATCAGAAGTTGGGATGATTTTAAATTATAAGTTATGAATTGTAAGTATTGCGAATTATGACTAAAACCATTTTAATAACAGGGGGAGCTGGTTTTATAGGCTCCCATCTTTGTGATTATTTTATTAAAGAAGGACACAAAGTAATTTGTGTTGATTCTTTTTTTTCTGGCAAAAAAGAAAATATTGTTCATTTGCTTAGTCATAAAAACTTTACTTTAATTAGGCATAATGTAATTTACCCTTTGAACAAAAAATTTGTTCAACTTGATGAGATTTATAATTTAGCTTGTCCGGCAAGTCCTATTCAATATCAATTTGATCCAATTTTAACTTTACGCACAAGTGTTGATGGAATGCGTAATATGCTTGACTTAGCGCGTAAGTATAACGCTAAAATTCTACAAGCTTCTACATCAGAAATATACGGTGATCCGCTAGAACATCCCCAAAAAGAAAGTTATTTTGGAAATGTGAATCCAATTGGAAAACGCAGCTGTTATGACGAAGGCAAAAGAGCAGCCGAATCTTTATGTAAAGATTATAAAAATAAATATAAAGTAGATGTACGCATTGTTAGGCTTTTTAACATTTATGGACCACGAATGATGTTTAATGACGGTCGAGTTATTTCTAACTTTATTTTACAGGCTCTTCTAGGAGAAGACATCACGGTTCATGGCACGGGAGAGCAGTCACGTAGTTTTATGTATATTGATGATTTAATTGAAGGATTAGTTAAAGTTATGTCAGCTCCAGTAGACGAAATCGGATTGGGTCCTATTAACTTAGGCAATCCAGATGAACGCAAGATAAAAGATCTAGCGCAAGAGATAAAAGATTTATCTAAAAGTAAAAGCCGTATTGTCTATATTGACTACGAAAAAATTCCTGAGAGGTTAGGCGACCCTCAAAGAAGGTGTCCTGACATTACTTTAGCAAAGCAAAAACTTAATTGGGAGCCAAAGATTGGATTTAGAAAGGGGCTAGTAAGAACTATAGAAGATTTTAAAAGAAGGTTGACTAACAAAACTAAAATAATTATTTTTATACCATCATATTTTCCGTTTAAAGGACCAGTGGAGTCAACAATTAAAGAGTTAACAGATCGCTTAATTTCTTATGATTTTGATTTGCTTACAGCAAAATTTGAAAAAAATTTGCCAAAACAAGAGAAAATTGGTCGCACCAATGTTTATCGTTTAGGTTTAGGCACAAAAATAGATAAATACTTATTACCGTTATTAGCAACTTTTAAAGCTTTGAAATTGACAAAGAAGAACAATTATGAGGTTGTTTGGGGGGTTATGGCTAGTTATGGTTCTTTAGCTGCTATTTTATTCTCTTTATTGTCAAGAAAGGCGATATTATTAAGTTTGTATGAAGGTAAAATTAGAGACACAAATTCATTACGTCGCCGCTTTTTAATACCAATTTATAAATTAATCTTTAAGAAAGCTCATCGCTTGCAAGTAGTAGCAAAGTTAACCCAACAACAGCTTGCCTGGCTTGAAGACAAAAAAAATTTACAGACTATCAATCTTGAAGAAGGATGGGACTATTTAGCTAAAAAAACAAAGGAAAAATTTCAAGAATTAGAGATTTTAAGTTCTAGGCTGTAAAAAAGTAAAAATCTTAAACATTTAAAAACAGTAAAGGAATTAAAACTAAAAACCACAAAATAAAAATAATAACCCCTGTATAAAATTTGTATATTTTAAATGAATTGAAATTCAAAAGTATAAATTTAGTGATATTTTAAAAATTATCTTTAATTTTTAGTTCAAAATATTTTGTTAATTTTATTTTTTTATTGTTTTTTAACTTAAGACCAATGAAAAAACATAACAAAAAAATTATCGGCATTGACGCTCGTCTTTATGGTTCTGTCGGACGAGGTTTGGGGCGTTATATAAAAGAAGTTATAGATAGAATCGTAGATAAAATTGATAATCCCTTGAAGGGTGGAGAGGGAAAAAATAAATATGTTATTTTTTTAGGGAAAGATAATTTTAAAGAATTTAAAACAACTAATCCAAATGCCAAAAAAGTACTTTGCAAGACAAGATGGTATAGCATAAAAGAGCAAATAGTTATGCCTTTTTTTATTTTGAAAGAAAAAATTGATTTAATGCATTTTCCCCATTTCAATATTCCTATTTTTTGTCCTTCTAGATTTATTGTTACTATTCATGATTTAATTTTAACTAAATTCCCCACTTTGCGCGCTACTACTTTGTATTCCATTTTATATAAAATTAAAAATTTGGGCTACAAAGTAGTAATTTCTACTGCAGTACATCGATCTGAGCAGATTATTACAGTATCCAATTTTACAAGAAAGGACATTATAAAACAATTTAAAATTAGTGCTAATAAAATTATAGTTACTTATGAAGGAATAACAAAAACTATAAAATATAATCCGATAGATAATAATGAAGAAAAAGTTCTTTTATGGTATAATATAAAAAAACCATTTTTGCTTTATGTAGGCAGCGCTTATCCGCATAAAAATTTAGAATTATTAATTAAAGCTTTTAGAAATATCAGAAAGAGATATCCGAATTTACATTTAGTTTTGGTAGGCAGGGAGGATTATTTTTATCAAAAGCTTAAACAGGCGAACAAACAGACACCTTGTATTGTTTTTACTGGTTATGTTCCCGACAAAGATTTAAGGATATTATATAAAAATGCTTTGGCATATGTTTTTCCTTCAATTTATGAAGGTTTTGGTTTGCCACCTCTAGAGGCAATAATAAATCATTGTCCGGTTGTAAGCTCTAATCAGGCAAGTATGCCAGAAATATTAGGAAAAAGCGCTCTTTATTTTAATCCTTTTAAGGTAAAAGAGATTGAGAATAAACTTAAACAAATCATTGATGATGAAAATTTAAGAAAAGATTTAGTAAAGACCGGTTTAGATTATATAAAAAAATATAATTGGGATAAGTGCGCTCAACAAACTTTTGAGTTGTATTGTAAAAATTAGATTTATTTTATGAAGGTAAATAAATTATATATTAGACAACAGGAAAAACTAAAACCTTCTCAATTTTTGGTTGATTTATCAAAAGAGACAAATAATCAAAAAAAAGACATTGGGGAAAATAGAAAAAAAAGAAATTATGAAATATTTAATATTGTAAAAAAATTAACTTTTTATCCCCTGATATTAACATTTTTTAAAATGTTCTTTTTTGTTTTTTGGAGTGTATATAAAATTTCTTATAATGTTGGTTGGTTTTGTCTTTTTTTGGTAAGATTTATTTATTTTTCTGTAATATTTAGTTTTAATTTTTTAAAAAATCAAATAACTAGTTTATTTACAAAGAACAAAGAAGAACAAGTAGTTTTAAATAATAGAACTAATTTTTTGCGCAAAATAGTATTTAAAAAAATATTGAGTTTTGTAACAATAGTTATTATTATTGTTTTACCATTTAAGTTTGTTGACTATTATCGATCTTTGAATATTGAAGTAATTAAGGGTAGAGTTCTAGGGGCATCAGAAGAAGCGGTTCGCGAAATGGTAAACGCTTCCAAATTTGTTGCTAATATGGAATTTGACAAGGCTGGAGAAAATTTTGTTCAAGCCCAGAAATCTTTTCAAAATGCCCAAGAGGAATTAAAACAAATTAACGATTTTCTTTTTGTCTTAGCTAATTTACTTCCAAGCAAGAAAGCAAAGATGGCCAGTAATGCCAAGTTGATATTAGAAGCAGGAAAAATAGGGGCTAATTTAGGTTTTACTTTGAATCAAGGCATTGAAGTATTAGTAAATGAAAAAGACCTAGACAAAAAAATAGATTTATTTTCTTTGGCTTTGGATAACGCTAGTGTTTCAGCAAATCAATTAAATTATTTAATCAATAAGATAGATTTTAATAGTTTGCCCAATGAATATAAAGAGGAATTTGTTTTAATGCAAGATAAGATTGATGATCTAAATCAAATTTTACAAGATTTTGATAATTTAATAAAAAAAGCCAAAATATTTTTAGGATTTAAATATGATAGAAGATATTTATTGATTTTTCAAAATAATGCAGAATTAAGGGCAACGGGTGGTTTTATTGGGAGTTATGCTATTGTTGATTTCCGAAAAGGTAAAATTGTTAATATTGAAATTCCAACAGGAGGAGGTTATGACACAGAAGCAGGAATGAGAGAAGCAATTATTTCTCCAGAACCTTTGCATCTAATAAATCCTCGTTGGTATTTTTGGGATTCTAATTGGTGGCCAGATTGGCCAACTTCAGCTCGTCAAATTATGAAATTTTATGAAAAAAGCGGAGGGTCTACCGTAGATGGAGTAATTAGTTTAACTCCTACGGTTTTTGAGGAAGTTTTAAAAATTACAGGACCGATAGATATGAGAGAGGGATACGGCATTATATTTGATAGTGATAATTTTTGGTTAGAAACCCAGAGAATTGTAGAATATCAAAAATATAAGAAATGCGCAACTACAACCGAATCTTTCACGGCAGAGTGCAAAAAGGAAAAACCAAAAAAGATAATAAAAGATTTATTCAATAAAGTATTAAAAATACTTCCCCAAAAGCTAAATAACAAAGAAAATTTATTAGATTTAATTAAAATTTTAAATAAGAATTTAAATGAAAAGCAGATATTGGTTTATTTTAATAACGAAGATTTACAGCAAATTATTAAACAATACAACTGGGAAGCAGAAATTAAAGATTTTCCTTATGATTATTTAATGGTAGTTGATACTAACATTGGTGGCGGCAAAAGCGATCGAAAAGTTTACCGAGAGATTAATCATTTGGCCACAATAGAATCAGACGGATCTATTATTGACACTTTAACCATTAAAATAAATCACAATGCCAGAAAAGGAGAAGAGTTTGTGGGAGTAAGAAACGTTGATTGGTTGCGTGTTTATGTTCCTAAAGGTAGCATTTTAATAAGTGCAAGTGGTTTTAATCCTCCCCCGAAAAAATTATTTGAAGAACCTGGAGAGAGTTGGAAATATGATGATTTTATTCTTACGCACGAAAAACTGGCTAAAAGACATCAATTATCAGGAACTTTAATTTACAGCGAATTTAATAAAACTGTTTTTGCTAATTGGGTTCAGACAGATCCAGAACAAAGCAGTATTATTAGGCTGAAATACAAACTTCCTTTTAAAATTAAAACAAAATCAGATAATAATTCTCTGTGGGATAAAATTTTGTCTAATTTTAATAAAGAATTACCAGATAATTCCTTTTATGCTTTATTAATCCAAAAGCAACCTGGCACAAAAAATTATTTTTTAAATGCACAAATTTCTTTTCCTACTAAATGGAACATACAATGGTGTTACCCGGAAATTAATAAGTGCCAAATAAATGAGCAGTTAAACTTTGATAAATATCAGGTTGTTATTTTTAATAATTAAAAAATATGAATTACGGTTTAACTAACCAAAATGATTATTTGTTTTCAGAAATAGATACAGGTTTATCCACTTTTACTTTTGATATGTTTGTTTTGTTTTTAGAAGTGGTTGTAGGTGTTATTATAGCCTTATTCATTATTAGAAAAATTGTTCGTTTTTTTGCTAGTAAAAACCATTATTTTGATCATGTTGTTTTTTTGGTACGCTTACCAAAAGAGAAACCAAGCGATAAAGACAAAGAATTTTCGGTTCAACAATTGCATGAGGAAATTGCGCGAGGAGAAACTATTTTTTCAGCTATTGGAGGTTTAAGAGCGCAAAGGGGTTTAAAGGCGTGGTTTTTGGGACGCAACGATCACTTTTCTTTTGAGATTGTAGCCAACAAAAAAATCATTTCTTTTTATGTGGTAGCTCCTAGAAAAATGGGTAATTATTTACAACAGAGAATCCAAGCTTATTACCCAGAGGCAGTGATGGAAGAAGTCGAAGATTATAATATTTTTTCTTCTCATAGCTGTGTTTTAGGCGGCGTATTAAAGACAAGACGTAATTTTATCTTTCCCTTAAAAACATATCAAAAACAAGAAGAAGACCCCTTAAATTCTATTATCAATGCAATGTCTAAATTAGAAGAAGATGAGGGTGTGGCTATTCAATATATAATAAGAAGCGCAAAAGCAGAGTGGCATAAAAAAGTTAGTAATGTAGTGAGGGAGGTTAGCAAAGGAAAAACTATAAACGAGGCAATTAAAACTACATTTCTAAGCAAGATCTTTGTTATATTAGCAGAAATTATTAAAGCGGCTAAACCCACTTCTCCTGATGAGAAACAAAGACAAATACAAGAACCCAAAAGATTAACTCCAATGGAAGAGGAAATGTTAAAAGGTTTTGAAGAAAAAAATTCAAAGGCAGGCTTAGATGTCAACTTGCGTATTATAGTTAGCGCTCACAACAAAGGAAAAGCCCAAATTTATTTAGATAATTTGGTCGGAGTTTTCAGTCAATATAATTATTATGAATATGGGAATAGTTTTCCCAATAAAGCCTATACTCGCAATCAGAAAAAGATTATCCATAATTTTATCTATCGACGTTTTGATGAAAAACAAAGTTTTCTGTTGAATACTGAAGAAGTGGCAAGCCTTTATCATTTTCCTTTAAAACATGCAGAAACTCCTAACATTTTATGGTTAACTGCGCGTTATGCGCCAGCTCCAACAAGTGTTCCCAATGAGGGAATATTGTTAGGGTATAATGTTTATCGAGGAATAGTGAAAGACATCCATATTAAACGTGATGATCGTCGTCGCCATACTTATATTATTGGTAAATCTGGAGTTGGTAAATCCGTATTATTAGCTAGCATGGCTATACAAGACATTGTAAGTGGCGAAGGAGTATGTGTAATTGATCCGCACGGCGACTTGATTGATGATATAATTCCCAGAATACCACCAGAAAGAGCAGAAGATGTTATCTATTTTAATCCTGCTGATATTGAAAGGCCACTAGCTCTTAATTTACTTGAATATGATCCACGTTATCCAGAGCAAAAGACATTTGTTATTAATGAAATGATAAAGATTTTTGATAAATTATATGATTTAAGACAAACAGGCGGTCCAATTTTTGAACAATATATGCGCAACGCTATGCTTTTAGTAATGAACGACCCCGAAACAGGCTCTACTTTAATGGAAATACCAAAAGTATTAGCAGATCCAGATTTCAGAAAAATGAAATTAGAAAGATGTAATGATATTACAGTAGTTGATTTTTGGAAAAAAGAAGCTGAAAAAGCAGGAGGGGATGCTGCCTTAGCTAATGTAGTCCCCTATGTTACATCCAAACTTACGCAGTTTATTTCTAATGATATGATGCGTCCAATTATTGGCCAACAAAAAAGCTCTTTTAATGTAAGAGATATTATGAATAAAAGGAAAATTTTATTAGTCAATTTATCTAAAGGTCAAGTAGGAGAAATGAATTCTTATCTTTTAGGAATGATTTTAGTAGGCAAAATTTTAATGGCCGCTATGTCTCGAACCGATATTCCAAAAGAAGAACGTAAAGATTTTTACTTATATATTGATGAATTTCAGAATTTTACTACTGATTCAATTTGTGCTATATTATCGGAAGCCAGAAAATACAATTTAAATTTAATTATGGCGCACCAGTATTTGGGACAATTAGTGGTTAATAATGACACTTCTATTAAAGATGCGGTTTTTGGCAATGTTGGTACATGGATAACATTCAAGATTGGTTCAGAAGATGCGGAGGTGTTGGAAAAAGAATTTTCGCCTGTTTTTAATCAATATGATTTAATAAATATAGAGAAATATACTGCTTATGTAAAGCTGTTAGTAGATAATACAGCTACTAGGCCATTTTCTATGCATACTATTTGGCCATTGCCTGGTGTTGTTCGCGAAGAAGTTGGCCTTAAAATTAAAACTTTGAGCAGATTAAAATATGGTCAAGACAGAAATTTGATAGAAGCAGAAATTAGAAAAAGGTCCCAATATTATTAATTTGTTTAATAAGATATTCTTCTTTACAAAAGAAAATTGATAATTTATAATAAAAAAACACTAAAAACAAAAAAAATGAAATCTAAATAATTTTTAAAATTAAACAAAAAATATGACAAATAAAAACGATTTTGATTTTAGTGATCAAACAAAAACCTATGATGACATTGAGTCTCTAAATAATGATCTATTACAAAGCGAAACTGACTTGTTGCCAGAAATTAACCAAGATTTGTTGGAAGGAGCTAATAATGACGAGACAGTTTCTTCTAAACAAAACACCAATCAAATAGGAAACTTTAATAACACTTCAAATAAAAATCAAAATAACGAGGAAATATCTGCAGATGGCATTGTTATTCAAAGATCAAAATTGATTTTAATGAAGCAATTAATAGAAAACATAAAGGAAAGTAGTGACAAATTATCGCAACTTTTGTCAGTATATGATTTAGATGAGAATGTTAAACATATTACTATCGGCCAATTAAGTGAAGAAAAAATTATTAAACCCCGGGAAGAAACAGCTAAAATTATAGAAGGGGTTTTTGATGGAGAAAAAATGATTGGTCCAGATGGAAAACAGTATAGTGTTCCTGCTAATTATGCCTCTAAATCAAAATTGGTTGAGGGAGATATTTTAAAACTCACTATAACAAAAGATGGAACTTTTGTATATAAACAAATTGGTCCTATTGAAAGAAGAAGAGTAGTAGGTACATTAAATAAAGAAGAGGATGGTGCTTATTATGTTAGCGCTAATAATAAGAAGTGGCGTGTTTTGACTGCAAGTGTAACTTATTTTAAAGGAAAACCAGGAGATGAGGCGGTAATTTTAATACCAAAAACAGGGGAAAGCAAATGGGCTGCCGTTGAAAATATTATTAGCAAAATAAGTTAAAAATTAATTTTTGTGATCTTAGAATCCACAACCCTTAATTTGTAATTTTATTGTTTGGACTAAATTATGTCTACAACACTATACAGAAAATATAGACCATCAAATTTTGAAGAGGTGGTAGGTCAAAACCATATTAAGATAACATTAGAAAATGAAATTCAGGCAGGTAAGATAGCTCATGCCTATTTATTTTGTGGACCTCGTGCTGTCGGTAAGACTACTATGGCTCGCATTTTTGCTAAAGCAATTAATTGTTTAAACAGAAAAAAGGATAAATATAATCCTTGTGGAAGATGTGAAATATGTAAAGACATTAGCGCGGGGAGATGTTTAGATGTTATAGAGATAGATGCGGCTAGCCATACAGGAGTAGATAATGTTAGAGAAAACATTATTGCTGCTTCTCGAATAGCACCAAACAAAACAAAATATAAAGTTTTTATTATTGATGAGGTACATATGCTTTCCATAGGTGCTTTTAATGCTCTTCTTAAAATTATGGAAGAACCGCCGAAAAATGTAGTTTTTATCCTATGTACCACAGAAGTCCACAAGGTTCCTACAACAATTATTTCTCGTTGCCAAAGATTTGACTTTAAGCGCATTAGCATTAAAGATATAGTTAAAAAACTTTTATATATCGCAAATGAAGAGAGGATAGAAATAGAGAAAGACATTCTAGAAGATATAGCTCAACGTTCAGAAGGGCATATGCGTGATGCTGAAAGCATGTTAGGGCAGATTATTGCTATTGGGGGTAAAAAAATTACTCGTAAAGAAGCTGATTTAGTTATTCCTAGAAGCAATTTAGATAAATGTATTGCTTTTATAGATCTATTATTTAGAAAAGATGCGTCTGAAGCAATAAATTTGATCAATGTTTTAATTAATGAAGGAATAGATTTAATAAATTTTGTTGAAAATGTTATTGAAATTGTGCGAAAAATAATGTTCATTAAAATCAACCCTAACTTAAGTGAAAAAATAGGAATAGAAATGGGTGAAAGTTTAGAATTAAAAATAAATAATTTAAGCAAAGAAGTTGAATTAAGTAAGATAGTAGATATTTTAGAAAAATTAATACAGGCAAGAGAAAAAATCAATAAAAATTTTATTATTCAACTACCATTAGAAATAGCAATTGTAGATATATGTTTAGACGAAACGAGAACTATATCCAAAAAAGAGATTACAGAAAATAATAATATATCTTATAATAATTTAAGCAACAGTAATATAAATAACAATTTAAAGAATAATGATATTTTACCACAAAAACAGGTAAATAGCAATCACAACCAAAACAATAATAATTTACATTTTGATAAAATAAAAAGTAAATGGAATGAACTTTTAGCAAAGGTTAAACACTATAATCATTCCCTTTCTTTTATTTTACAGGTTTGTGAGTTAAAGAAATTTGAGAATAATAAATTATGTTTAGCCTTTAAATATAAATTTCATCAAGAGAGGATCAATGATCCTAATGTTAAAGTTTTGGTAGAAAAAGCTTTAAGTGAAGTTTATGGAACGCAAATAGAATTACAGGCAATTATTGACGAAAAAATAGAAATTAACAATAAATCAATAAATGCTTCTTCTAATAAAAGTTCTAATACATATAAAGAAGAAAAAGAGGAGAACGAAGGAGAAAATATGATGGATAATCTATTGAAAACTTTTGGTGGAAGAATAATAAATTAAATTAATTTTAAAATGTTTTTATATATTCGGGGATCGTCTAATGGTAGGACACCAGGTTCTGGCCCTGGCAATCCTGGTTCGAATCCAGGTCCCCGAGCAAAAACAACACCCCACTCGGGGTGTTGTTTTTGTTTGCGGATTATTGAATAAGTTCACATACATTTTGGACTCCGCAGGAGGCCAAAATGTATGCAAATAGGGTTTAAATTCCATAATTGCCGTGGATTTGGTAGATTATATGAGTATAGTTATAAACATACTCATATGA
>JALSMD010000095.1 GCA_026987855.1 Candidatus Falkowiibacteriota bacterium
CATTTTGGCACTTCTAAAAACTGCGAGTAAGTTAGCTATCCGAATATCAGCAGAAACAATAATATCTGAATTTATGATATCTTCAATAATGCCGCCAAAAAGAAAAAACACATAAAGAAAAGCAAGAGAAAACAGTGTAAGCGGCAATCCAAAAAAATTATTTTTATCTAACCTTCTTTGAATAAATTGAAAAAAGGTCCTATGCCTTTGAACAAACTTTTGCACTTCTTGATTTTTGATTATAGCCTGTTTTACCGATTGCCAAACCGAAGATAAAAAAGAAAAAAATTCTTTCCCTTTTCTAATAAGAATAATTTTAAAAATATAAAATATAACAAACACAACAAAAATAATTGTTAAAAAGAATCCAGCGCGTGTAAGCCATATCTTTGCGAGATTAAGAGATTGAGCAAAGAAATACCCAGACAAAACCCAAACAAAACTCCAGCCAATAGCCCCCAGAACATTCCAGATCATAAAAGTTAATCGCTTCATGCCAAATGTTCCCGCTATTAAAGGAATCACTTCTTTCACACTAGGGACAAAACGCCCGATAAAAACACTTTTTGAGCCATGACGCTCAAAAAATTCCTTCCCTTTCTTAAAGTAAGCTGATTTAATGAACCGAAAATTTTTATTAAAAATTTTATAGCTATATTTTTTACCAACAAAATAGTTAATATTATCTCCAATAATAGCCCCAATTACCGCAAACCAAAGTAAATCACCTAAATCAAAATATTCCCGGGCTGCTAATGCCCCCATAAATAAAATCATAGTTGAACCGGGTATTAGCCATCCAATACCAATCACAGTTTCACATAATGCCGCAAAAAAAGCTATCCAATAGCCTATCATATGAAAATGTTCAATTGTTGGTAATAATAGTTGTACAAAACCCATAATCTTCCCTTATTTATTATTTATTATCCATTTTTAAATCCTTTAACTGCACAATTTTGTTATTTCGTACTTATGCTTTAATATCTGCTCTCGGCTTAAAATGCCATTTTGTTGAGATAATTTATTACAAAGTTCCTTATGATGCAAAATTAAAGTTCTGCTATATCCCAAACCTCTTACTTTTGGACTAAAGGAGCCAGCAAAAACAACCATTCATAAACCCATTTAATGTATAAACCTTTCTCCTGTAATAAATTTCGAAGATCTACTGCCCGTTTTCTTGCTTGATATACTGGGCTATATTTTTCTTGAGCCTAGCCATTTTTATAAAGTTTCCAATATCTAAACCAGTCATAAACATTAAAAAAATATGTTTTAGTTTCAATTATGTATACTCCCTTTGGACAAATCAAAATATGATCAGTTTGTTTTCCCGATATTTCAACATCATTTATTAAATAATAATCGTCTCCAAACTTTTTAATCTCTTTAGTAACTAAATGTTCGCCAATAGCTCCCATTAAATAATTAAAACTTTTTCTCAAAATAAAAAAGAATGCAACTAAGCTGACAATGGTAATAAACACGCTTACTGGAAGCAAAAGACGGCCGATTATTGCGACTGCAGACGCTAAAAGAATATATTTGAAAGCA
>JALSMD010000096.1 GCA_026987855.1 Candidatus Falkowiibacteriota bacterium
TTTTAACCCCCCTTGCTCTATCATTTTCTCGCCATATTTTTCAGCTAACAATTCTTTAACATACATAACAAAGTGCGGGGCAATAATATTAGTAGTTTGTTTTTTAAATTTTAATTCATAATTTTTTGCTTCTTCAGCCTCCTCAGCACTAATATATCCTTGTTCTACCATTAAATCCAAAATATAATGTTGACGGGCAATTAACAAATCTTTATGGCTGCCATAAGGAGAATATTTACTAGGAGCCTGTGGTAATGCAGCTAAAATTGCCGCTTCCGCTAAATTTATATCGCGAACACTTTTTCCAAAATAACGTTGGCTAGCCGCTTCTACGCCATAAGCAGTAGATCCATAAGGGATTTCGTTAAGATACATCTGCAAAATTTCATCCTTACTAAACTTCTTCTCAACCCTATAGGCCAAAATTAGCTCTTTAATTTTACGAGTATATGTTTTTTCACTAGTCAAAACTACATTCTTAATAAGTTGCTGGGTCAAGGTTGATCCGCCTGCTTTTTTTCCTGTTAAAATATTAGTAATGGCTGTACGAAAAATTGCCCAAAGGCTAAATCCTTTATGTTTATAAAAATTTTTATCTTCAATAGCAATAGTAGCCCACTTTACATAATCGGGAATATCTTTAAGCTCAACTAATGTTCTTTTTTCAGCACCATGTATTTCATACAAAATCGTTTCGCCAGTGCGATCGTAAATTTTTGTGCTTTGAGGGATTTCGCGATTGATTAAAGAATTTGGATCAGGAAGTTCACGAGAAATCCAGGCTACATACAGAAATAAAGAAAAAAAACCAATAACACCAAGAATAAAAGTAAAAATAAATATTTTTCTAAAATTAAAAAATCTCAACAATATGTTTCTTTTTTTGTTTGTTGGTTTTTTCCATTTTCGTGGAGAATAATATTTCTTTTGTAATTGTGGAATAGGCATATTTTTTAAAATACTCCTTCTTCTATTTTCTCTAAGTCATTGCTTTTTATTCCTAAACTTAAATATTTCATAATTTGAAAAGCACTATAACCATCGCGCAAATAATATCTCTTGCCATCTCTAGGATTTAAATACCAGGCCTCGCCGTGTCCTTCTACTTGTAATAAAATTTTTCCTTTTAACTTTTCTACTAATTTTTCATCAATAGGCAAACGATTAAGCCCTAATGGATTGTAATTATTTTCTACTTCAACACCATCTAAATAACCATCTCCATCACTGTCAGGATTATCGGGTTTTGTGTTTATGGAATTTTCAATTCTGTCTGGCAAACCATCTTGGTCAGTATCTTTATATTCAAATCTTGCATCAAGACCAATAGGAATTTTCTTCAAATCTTCATTACTAACCCCTAGCCCTAACTTCTTCATTAGTATATAAGCTTGTCTTCCGTCCTTCAAATAATATCTTTCTCTGGTTTGGGGTTCAATGTACCACGCTTCACCTCTTTCTTCAACTTGTAAAACAATATACCCTGCTAATCTGTCGGCCAAAGACGGGGGAGGTGGAGCTGGTTTAGATAAATAAAATTCTTTTTTTTGAG
>JALSMD010000097.1 GCA_026987855.1 Candidatus Falkowiibacteriota bacterium
CAGCATCAGCCGCGCCCACTCTAAAAACAATTAATGTACCAACATTACCCAAAACAGCTGATTTGACAGTTTCGCTTAATTGATCTAAATATTGATGGGCTAAAATTAAATTAAGACGATATTTTCTAGCTTCAGATAGAATATTAGCAAAACTATCGGAAGTAAAATTCTGAAACTCATCAACATATAAATAAAAATCTTTTCTTTCATCTTCAGGAATATCAACCCGACTCATAGCTGCTAACTGGATTTTAGTAACCATCATTGCTCCTAAAAGAGCAGAAATGTCTTCTCCAATGCGCCCTTTGCTTAAATTTAAAATTAATATTTTCTGTTCATCCATTACCTTGCGCATATCAATAGCAGACTTAACTTGACCAATAATATTACGTGTAAGAGAGCTGGAAAGAAATTGTCCTACTTTGTTTTGAATTGGCGAAACAGCTTCTGCAGCAAATTTGTCTGCATAACTAGCGAACTCATTTACCCAAAAAGATTTTACCACTGGATCCTTGATTTTTTCTATCACTTTTTTACGAAATGCTTTATCTGAAAGCATTCTTGTAACTGCTAGAAGTGTTGATCCTGGGTAATCTAAAATAGCTAAAATTGCATTACGTAAAATATATTCCAAACGTGGTCCCCAGGAATCAGCCCAAAGTTTTTGAAAAACACCAATAAGACCAGAAGCAACAAGGTGCCTTAAATGAGGCTCAACTTGTTCTACCACATTAAAAGCTATTGGATATTCTATATCAGCTGGGTTAAAATAAATAACATCATTAATACGACGGGAAGGAATATATTCTATTACCTTTTCTGCTAAATCACCGTGGGGGTCGACAACAGCCACGCCATGTCCTGCTCTGATATCTTCTACAATCATATTTTCTAAAACCGTTGACTTACCCATTCCAGTTTTACCAATTAAATACATATGACGCCTTCGATCATCTCTTTTAATGCCGAATTTTTTCCTTTCGTTGCGATAAGTTGTTTCAGCGAAAATTGTAATATCATTATTAGTCATATAGTTCTTAATATAATAATTTAATATTAAGCAAAAGGCAAGTTATCAGGAGGGGTGCCTTTTTTTACGTTTTTTTCAGAAATTTGTTTAATGTCTTGTTCTAACTTTTCTTGTTTTTTGTTTCCTTTTTTTACTTTTTCTTTCTTTTCTCTTACTCGTAAAACAAAATCATCTTTTTTTCTTATGTCTCTATCTGTCTTTTCTTTCTTATCTTCAAAGATATTGCTTACAGCTTCTTCTTTTACAGTTTCATCGCTTACTGGCAGACTCATTGGAGGTTCTGCCTTGCGACCAGGCACTTTTTGAATTAAAGGAGCTTTAACAACTGTCTCAAGTGGAAAATGCCACAAAGTAGCCAATTCTTCTATATTTAAAATACCTGGCTTTCTTCCAGACCAAATACTTCTCGCTTTATAATTGCTCACAATCTTTCTCTTCCTAGTATTAATTATATAATCCTTTAGAAAATAAGAT
>JALSMD010000098.1 GCA_026987855.1 Candidatus Falkowiibacteriota bacterium
AGATTTTGAAACCACAGTTAATATAAGTGTAAACCAAACAATCAGGCGTTCTATAAATACCTCTTTGACCACCCTTTTAGTTTTATTGTCAATATTATTTTTTGGAGGAGAATCAATTAGAGGCTTTGTATTAGCTTTGTCTATTGGCGTTTTTGTGGGAACTTATTCTTCTATATTTTTAGCCTCACCGTTATTAGTTATTTGGGAAAAAATCAAAAGATAAAAATAAATAAAATTTTATAAAAACCCCCTCTTTAAAGAGGGGGTTTTTACATACTAAAAATTATGGTATAATATAAATATAACTAATTATTAAATTTAAACATTATGCCAAAGTCAAGTCATAATTATGACCCAAAGCAAGATATAGAAAAGAATAAAGCAGTTGCTGCTCTTTCCTATGTTTGGATTTTATTTTTACTCCCTTTGCTTTTAAAGAGGAGATCAAAGTTTGCCCAATTTCATGCTAAACAAGGGTTAGTCTTGTTTGGCATTGAGATTGTCGTTAGTTTATTTGTTTGGATACCTCTTTTAGGTCAAATTATCTCTTTGGCTTTATTGATTGTATGTGTAGTAGGCGTTATTAAGACCCTAAATGGTGAATGGTGGAAAATTCCATATATTTATAATTGGAGCAAAAAGATCAATTTATAGTTTACAATATTAGCCTGCCTCATAATTAATATTATTGCAATAGAGGATATTATACAAAATAATTTTGTATAATTTATTTTTTTAAATAGTCGTATATTTGTATATTTATAGTAAAAGTTAGCAGTCTTGATAGTTTTTTATTGCCACACTGCGCGTATTAAAATTATATTAAGAAAAAATAAAATAAACAAAACCTTGTATAAGGCATTAGAATAGTAATAGTTTATTAACAATAAATTATATTTATCAATTGTGCCCGCTTTATATTAGTTAACATTTAAATCATAATTTTTGTTTTGAGTATTAGTTAATATAGTTAAGTGTTTAATAATTAACCAAATTTTTATGTCTAATTTTATTAAATTTTTTAATGAACTCTCAATCAAAGATGTGCCATTAGTAGGCGGCAAAAATGCCTCTTTAGGAGAAATGTATTGCCAATTAGCAAAAAAAGGTGTCCGTGTTCCTAATGGTTTTGCTACCACTTCGGAAGCTTATAATTATTTTATGGAAGAAGCTGGATTAAAGCATAAAATAAAAAAAATTTTAGATGGTCTTGATACCCATAATATGGTTGATTTATCTCGCCGTGGCGCACGAGTGCGCCAGATTATTTTGAAAGCGGATTTCCCGGAAGACTTGAAAAAAGAAATTGTAAATGCTTATAAAAAATTATCAAAAGAGTATAAGGTAAAAAATTTAGATGTAGCTGTTCGCTCTAGCGCCACAGCAGAAGATTTGCCTGATGCTTCATTTGCTGGACAACAAGAAACTTATTTGAATGTTCAAGGAGAGGAACAGCTTTTAACCTCTGTTAAAAAATGTATTGCTTCACTTTTTACTAATA
>JALSMD010000099.1 GCA_026987855.1 Candidatus Falkowiibacteriota bacterium
TTAAGTTTAAAATGCATTTGTTTTTTTATTTTAAAAACAATGTTAAAGTTAGGGGGATAGTTTTGGGGGTTCCTGAAACTATTCCTCCTATCTTTAATACAAAAAAACAAATATGAAAGAAAAAATCAAAAAATACCTAATTTTTATTATTATTTTTGTGTTGTTGTTTAATTTAAACATGTCAGTATTAGCAGCTCAGCAACCACAAATTCCTGTTATAGAACAAATTAAAACTCAGTATAGTTATGGTAATTTTGTTAAAGGTAAAAGTGAGAAAAATACGGAAATTTTAATGTATATTAATGGTCAATATTATCAAACAATTCAAATAAAAAAATGTAATAATTTTTTATGTCGATTTGAATTAAATGATTTAGAATTAAAACCCGGCAATTATAAGGTTTTTTTTATTGCTAAAGACAAAACATCATTAGTTTTATCTGCTCCCACCAAAGAATATAATTTTATTGTTAAAAACATCCCAGCTCCAACTTTGGTAAAAATAGTAAAAGGTAATATTTTAACTGGTTTAACTATAAGCGGCACAAAAGTTAAAGTCTTTGTAGATGACAAATATGACGGAGAAACTGATATTTTATATCATAATTCTGGGACTGCTAATTTTGCTTATAGAATTAAAGACAATACACCAGGAAGGCATTTAATAAAAGTTAAAGCTGTAAATAAATTAAAAAAGGAAAGCGATTTTTCTAAGGGTATTGAATTTTTTGTAGATTATCCCTACCCAGCCCCAATTTTATTTGAGGAATTAACAAAAAAAGAAAATAAAGAAAAAGTGTTGATAGTTGGAGTAGTAAAAAGCAATTCTTATGTTCAGCTTTTTTTAGATAATAAATTGTTTCAAGAAAGCGATCTTTTGACAGATTCATCTGGAACTGCTAATTTTGCTTTTAGAGTTTCTGGCTTGACAGAAGGAAAGCATTTAGTATATACTGTTGCCATAAATAAAGACAAAACAAAAATTAGTTCAAAGTCTAATGTCGTTGCTTTTTTAATAAAGAAGAAGGTAGTTCCGAAAATTAGCCAAAAAGCAGCTCAAGAAACAAATAAAGCCGCTTTAAAATCTAATAAAATTGTTGTAAAGGGAACAGAATTTGAACAAACCTCAAGCGACAAAGAAGGTCTAGAAAAAAAAGAAAACTTAAAATCAGATGATAATGATAATGTTGTTATTCCTTCTATAGACAATAAAAATAATAAAAAAACAGGTGGTTTAATTAATGAAAAAAAACAAAATCAGAATACATTAAATATAATTATTTTTGTTTTGTTTTTGGTTATTATTATTACTTGGATTTTTTGGGTTAATAGAGAATTAATTAAAGAAAAAAATAAAAAATAAAAACAAATATCCCCAGACAGGCCCCTTCTATTTTTAAAAAGCTCCCACTTTGTGGGGGCTTTTTATTGTGGTTATATTTTTGTAAGGATTATTATTTCTCTCATTACTTTTTGTTTGGGACGGCCGTACAATAGCCCCCTTTTATTTAAAAAGGGTTGTGGCAATGGATTGGTAATTTTCAATGGTTTATAATCAGGATTAATATAATGTTTTTTGTTTTTTTGACAAAAAACAGGCCAAACCATTACTATTTTTCTGTTTGGTTTTAAAATTTTATTAAATTCTTTTAATGCTCTGGAATATAACCCCTCTAATTTTTTAATTGTTTGAGTTATGTTTATTTTTCCTCTTTGTGGCCCCAAATATGGTTCTGTAATTATAGCATCAATATTAGAGAGGTATTTTGATAAATTTTTAACATCACACCGAAATAGTTTAGGTTGGATGATAATATGAAAATTTGTTTGTATCCATTTAATGTTTTTTTGAGTGTCATTAATGGCTTTAGAGGATATATCTGTTCCAATAATTTTTTTATATCCCATTAACATAGCCTCTGTTAAAATTGTTCCTGACCCACAGAATGGATCTAAAATAATTTGATCTGTGTTTACTTGGGCTAAATTAATCATAATTTGGGCCAATTTAGGAGGAATCATTCCCGACAAATCATCTCGAGAAGGGCGACCAAAATCCCGAAAAGACAATGTTTTAAAGTCTTGTGCAGCAATAGTAACTCCTACAAGAAGTTTTTGTTGTGTTTTAATTAAGATAAACTCTATTCCTTTTCTTTGTTTGTTAGGCAGTTCAATCATTTTATTTTGAGTAATAATCACACTTGATAAATTTTTTTCTCGGCTATTTAACCACCTGCTTTTGATGCCCTGTTTTTTTAATTCTCTTTTAATGTTCATAGCAAGATCAATAAGGGAAATCCTATCTCCAAAGGCGCTAAAACCAAAGATAACTTTCTGATTGCCAGGAAAATGTTTTTTAATAGTTTGTATAATGGTTAAGTCTAAATTCTGTTCATTAATTTCAGCAATAATTTTACCAACCTTAACTACCCCTCCAACTTTTTTAATAAAATCATTCAATTTTAATTTTTCGGCTAACTTTACAATAAAAACATTATCAAATAGTTGGTAATTATCAATGTGAAGCTGGCTGTTTAATTCTGCTATAGATAAGAGAGGATGAGAGCCCAAGACAAAAAAATATTTTTCCATATAAAATTATTCTACTAATAGAGCAGCACCTATTGCCCCTGCTCTTTTTCCTAATTTACTTTTTAGAATTTTTATTTTTTGAGATTCACTAGAAGCGATGTGTTTGGCCATAGTTTTTTTTGTATGAGACAAAAATAAGTCACTAACCTCACTTACACCTCCTCCAATTACAACAACTTCTGGGTCTAAAATGTTGACAATGTTTGCTAAAGCAAAACCTAAGTCTTTTCCCAACTCAGCAAATGTTTTTTCTGCTAGCATATTGCCTTTGTATGCTTCATGGGCAATTAAGGCCGGATTGTTTTTAGTTAAGCGATGATAAGCTTCTTCTAACTCTAATCCATTTTCAAAATTGATGACCATAGAGCCTGGTTCTCCTGCTCCTCCATGGGCACCTTGATATATTTGATTGTTGAACCACCACGCGCCACCAATTCCTGTTCCTATTACAATTCCATAAATATTATTATATTTTTGAACTGCTCCTAAATGTTTTTCAGCCCTTAAAAAGCAATTAGCGTCATTATCTAAAAATATAGGAAGATTAGTTATTTCTTTAAGTTTAGTTATTATTTCTGTATTATTAATAATAGGTATGTTGGGCGAATCTAAAATTTTTTCTTCTTTATAGTTAATTGTTCCTGCTATCCCCAATCCAATCCCTTTGATTTTTATTTTGTTTTTACGAGCTTTTTCTTCTAGAGGGCTTATAAGAGCGTTTAGCATTATAAAAAAATGTTCTACATTGTCTTTTGGTGTAGCTAAGATATATTCTTCAATAACTTTTTCTCCATCAAAAAGTATGGCTAACATTTTAGTTCCCCCAATATCAATTCCAATTGTATATGTTTTTTTTGGCATAAATTTTAACCTATCTCTTTTTATTATACCAAACAAAAGCAAAAAAACAAACAAAAACCACGTTTTTTCGTGGTTTTTGTTTGTTTGGAGGCCTGAGGGGGAATCGAACCCCCGATGAGAGTTTTGCAGACTCTTGCCTTACCACTTGGCGATCAGGCCATCTGGTCATATATTATCAATAGTTTGACAGCTAGTCAATATTTTGTTAGTTTTTAAAAAGAAGATAAAAGTTATGAAAAATATAGAAATTAAATATTTTGTTAGATATTTTGTTGTTAGTTTAATAAAATTATATCAAAAAATCCTATCTTTTGATCATGGATTTTTTCGTTTTTTATTTCCCTTTGGGTATTGTCGTTTTAAACCCACTTGTTCAGAGTATGCGATACAAGCTATTCAAAAATATGGAATAATTAAAGGGACATTAAAAGCTGGGTGGAGAATTTTACGATGTAATCCATGGAATAAAGGGGGTTGGGACCCATTAAAATAATTATTATTAACATGTTAACTTTTTATGTTTACAATTTTGTTCTATCAGCCGATATTAAATCTTTTAGTTTTTTTATATGATATTATTCCTGGGCATGATTTAGGGGTAGCCATTATTTTATTAACAATTATTGTTAAACTGGCTTTGTGGCCACTATCCAGAAAGTCTATAAAAAGCCAAAAAGCATTACAAGATTTACAGCCAAAAATAGAGGAAATAAAGAAAAAGTACGCTAATAATAAAGAAGAGATGGGGCGGGCTATGATGCAGCTTTATAAAGAAAATAAGGTTAATCCTTTTTCCTCTTGTTTACCGCTTTTGATTCAACTTCCTTTTTTTATAGCAATTTTCAGAGTGTTTAAAGATGGTTTTACAAATGGTTCTCTAGATTTAGTTTATCCTTTTATTTCTCGCCCAGAATTTATAAATAGTGTTTCGTTAGGAATGTTTGATTTGTCTCAACCTAATAAATTTTTAGCCATTCTAGCTGGAGCTGCTCAATTTATTCAAACTCATATGATGTCGCGCCAACAACCTGAAATTAAGACAGAAGGATCCAAGGATGAAAATATGATGGCTATTATGAACAAACAAATGATGTATATGATGCCTGTTTTAACAATTATTATCGGCTTTACTTTACCAGGAGGACTTGCCTTATATTGGTTAACCACTACAATTTTAACTATTATTCAACAATTTTACATCTTTAAAAAACAAAACCAAAAAGAAAAAGTAACAGCTTGAAGTTTGGTTAAATTTGAAAAGTTTATGATAATAAGGGCATTATAATGCCCTTATTATTTTATTATAAAAAATTTAAAAAATATGATTTATGACTGTCTCAGTTATAATGTTTAAGGCGTTAGAATGAATGTTGTAAAATCTATTTTAAAGCGGGAATTGGGAAGAGAACACTTTACAAAACAAAAAACTTATGGTAAGATACCTATAGTTTTATTATATAATTAATTAAGTATTCTGTTGTTAGATTTTTGGTTGATAGATAATAAAACAATGAAATATTCTCTAATTTTAGCAAAAAAAACTAAATATTCGAAAGAAAACCAAAAACAAAACAAATTGTTTTGTTTGTAAGTTTTTGGTTTTTTATCAACCCCTAACGACAGAATAATATAAATTTATGGATTATATTATTTATATAATTCTGGTTGTTGGAGGTTTTTTTATTGGTTATTTTACAAGAAAGCAGAGAGCTTCTTCTAAGATTAAAAAAGCTGAAGAGAGAGCAGAAAAAATAATTAGTGAAGCCAAGAATAAACAAAGCGAACTTTTATTAAAAGCACAAGAAAAGGCTCTAAAAATTATTGACGATGCTAAAAAAGAAGAACAGAAAAGAAGACAGGAAATTAAAAATTTGCAAAATCGTTTAGAACAAAGAGAAACAGCCTTTTCACAAAAACTTTTAGAACTACAAGAGAAGCAACAGAAATTATATGATAAGGTAGCCCAGGTAGAAAAAGTAAAAGAAAAAATCAAAGAAATACAAAAAGAACAATTAGCTAAGCTTGAAAAAATTGCTAATATGTCCAAAGATGAGGCTAAAGAAATTCTTTTAAAAAACGTAGAAGAAGAAATACAAGAGAGTATTTTGTCTAGAATGAAAAAACTAGAAAGCGAATCTATTGAGGCAATAGATAATAAAGCAAAAGAAGTTATGGCATTAGCAATGCAACGATTAGTTTCTAATTATACCCCGGAAATAACTACTACAATAGTTGAATTACCTAACGATGAAATGAAAGGTCGTATTATTGGCCGAGAAGGAAGAAATATTAGGGTAATTGAGCAACTAACAGGAACAGAGATAATTGTTGATGACACTCCAAATGTTATCACTATTTCTGGCTTTTCTCCAATCAGGAGACATGTTGCTAAAAAAGCTTTAGAACGTTTAATATTAGATGGTCGTATTCATCCAACAAAAATTGAAGAAGCAATTGAGGAAGCAAAAAAAGAGTTAGCTATTGATATTAAAAAAGCTGGAGAAGAAGCTATGTATGAAGTTGGTATTACTGGTTTTGATCCGAAGTTAGTGCAAATTTTAGGACGACTTAAATATCGTACTAGTTATGGCCAAAATGCGTTGAGACACTCTATTGAGGTAGCTCATTTAGCAGCTTTATTAGCAGAAGAGCTAGGAGCTGATGTAACAATAGCTAAAAAAGCAGGATTGCTTCATGATATAGGAAAAGCCGTTGATCATGAAGTTCAAGGAACACACCCCGAAATTGGTAGAGATATTGCTAAGAAATTTGGATTGCCTCAAGAAATTATTGATCCAATTGAAACTCATCATGACGATCGTCCACGCGGCCTTATTTCAGTAATTGTTAAAGTAGCAGACGCTATGTCTGCAGCTAGGCCAGGAGCTCGTCAGGATACTTACGAGCGTTATTTACAAAGGTTAGAAGAATTAGAGAATATCGCTACCTCCTTTGAGGGCATAGAAAAGGCTTTTGCTATTCAAGCAGGCAGAGAAGTAAGAATATTTGTTAATCCAGAAGAAATAGACGACTTAAAGGCCCACAATTTAGCGCGCGAAATCGCGAAAAAAATAGAAAAAGAATTAAAATATCCAGGAGAGATAAAAGTTAATGTTATTAGGGAAATGCGAGTTATAGAACATGCAAGATAATTTAATTTTTATATGCTTAATATTTTATTTATAGGGGACATTGTAGGCAAAATTGGACGAAAAACAATAGCTAAAATTTTGCCTTCTCTTAGAAAAAAAATAAAAGTTAATCTTGTTATAGCCAATGTAGAAAATATAGCCCATGGTAGTGGCATAACACCAGAAACCATACAAGAAGTTTTAAACAGCGGAGTTGACTATTGTACTAGCGGAGATCATACTTTTCGCAAACGTAAACAGGCTGAAAAATGTTTTGAAGATAAATTACCGGTTATTAGACCAGCGAATTTTCCACCTTCTGTACCAGGAAAGGGTTATGCAATTATCAACTACAAAAAACACAGAATTCTTTTAATAAATCTTATAGGACGTGTTTTTATGCGAATGCATTATGATTGTCCTTTTCGTAAACTTGACGAAATATTGAATAATAAAAATTTGGCAAAAGAGAAGTTTTCTGCTATAATTATTGATATACATGCGGAAACAGCTTCAGAAAAAATAGCTTTAGCTTATTATGCGCAGGGGAGGGTTAGCGCGGTTTTCGGAACTCATACTCATGTAATGACAGCTGATCATAAAATTATAAATAAAGAAACAGCTTATATTACTGATGTAGGAATGGTCGGATTTGTTAATGGCTCTTTAGGGATTAATAAAGAAGAAATAATAAAAACATTTTTAGAGCAGATAAATTATGCTCATCAAATCCCAGAAAAAGGAGAAGTAATTTTTAATGCTTGTTTAGTAAAAATTAATCCTCAAAACGCCAAAGCTAATTTAATCCAACCTTTAATTAAATTTGATAAAATTAATTAATGTTTTAATGCTGTTTTAAAGCATTAAAACATAAAAACTTATGAATAAATCAGATTTTATAGAGAGGCTCGCTGCCGAATTAGAGGTATCTAAAAAAGAGGCAGAACATATTTATAAGACATTTTTAGGTATTATTATTAGTGAACTTAAGGCTGGCAACGAAGTAACCTTAACTGGCTTCGGAACATTTTCTTCAAGGGTAAGAAGGGCTCGCAAGGGTGTTAATCCTCAAAACCCTAGTGAAGAAATTAGAATTCCAGATGTAAGAGTAGCTAAATTTAAAGCAGGGAAGACGTTAAAAGATCTTTTGAAGGCCTCTTAATTCAAAACAACCCAAAGGAACAAAAAAACACCAGTTTATAGCTGGTGTTTTTTTGTTTTGATATGTTTTTAGAGACTATTAAGCTCAGAATACAAATATTCTCGTAACTTAGCAAAAGCGGCTCCGCGCATGCTAATAGCTGTTTTCTCTTTTCGACTCATTTCAGCAAAAGTTTTTTGGTATCCACTTGGTTTAAAGATAGAATCCCATCTAAGAGAAGATAAGATTTTTGGTTTCACTATTGTACCAGATATCTTACCCTCAAAAAAATGGATTTTGTTTTTAGATGTAGCATAAGCGACAATGGTTATAGCTTCGGCTTCAAAACAATTAAAACTTTTAGCCATCTTGAAAATTCCCTCAGGACCGATAGACTCAATAAACCATTTTATTAAAGGTCCCGGCAGGCCGTTTAAGTTTTTTAAATAAAGAGAGGTATCTTCAATAATAAAATTTGCTTTTTTGTGTTGGTAAGCAGCTTTTATTTTTTCTTTAATAATTTTTTTGGCGTCCAACTCTTGGATCTCAGGTAAATCAATGTTTAGTTGTTTTATGTTAGGCAAAATTAATTTTGCTTCTTCAAATTTATTTTTATTACTAGTGAGGAAATAAATTGTTTTTATCATACAATTATTTTGTAAGTATTAAATAATAATTATATTTGTCTTTATAAATTTTTTCTATGTGTAGGTTCGTTTTTTTGGCAAGTTCAATTAACCCTTTTTTAGTAAAGGCGTGATAATAACGTTGGCTTGACTTTTTTCCTTTCCAATTGAAAACAATATCTCCAAAATCCATTTTGTTTTTTCCCAATAATTTGAGCAAGGCAAATTTTATAATTAAATTTTTATGTTTAGGATGTTGCCATAAATTCCAAACAGTTATAATAATTTTGCCATTTTTTTTAAGTTTCTTTTTTAAGTTTTGTAGAGCTTCTATTCTTAATTTCTTTCCAGGAATGTGATGAAGCACAGCTATACAAAAGATTATATTAAAATTATTATTTGGCACATTGTTCAAACTAATGATATCGTCTATTAAAAAAGAGACATCGTCATTTGAATATTTTTTCTTTGCTAGTTGGATAAGTTTAGAGCAATTATCTATTCCTGTATATTTAACATTTTTGTTTTTAAGCGCACGCCATAAACGCCCATTGCCGCATCCTACATCTAAAATATTATCGTTTTCTTTTACTAGTTCGCATAATTTTAAAAGCTCGGGCCAAAGAGCCTTATCTCGGGTTAAGCTAAATTCATAAGCAATTTGTTGATAATTGTTTTTTACAACGGTAAGCAGTTTTTTTTGAATTGCTTTGTCCATTTTAGTTGTTTTTAGCTTTTAATTTTGATACAATAATTTTTATCTCATACCATTCAATACTATCATCTAATATTTTTTTGATAGGGGCAAGTTTATCAAGAGATTTTATTTCTTTAATAGCTCGTAGAATTTTGTTTTGTTGTTTACGGGAGACTATTTTGTCAATATTTTTAATAATTCCTTTTTCTATTAAATAACACAAATGATCAATGATTGTGCTTTCTTTTAAATTCCTTTGTTTAGCTATTTCTTCAATAGATAAATTCTTTTTAAATAATTCCAAGGTTTCTAGTTGAGTTAATTTTGTGTTTAAAATAGGTGTTTTATGAGGAGGCGCTACCTCTAAAACTTTAATATCTGTATTAAATTTATAATTTTGTTTTTGTGATTTTATGCTAACCTCCTTAAAGTTTAATAAGCAATTGTCACATTTTCCGCAGCTTTTGATTTGATCGTCTTTAAAATATTTTAAAATATATTTTTGTCTACATTCTTGAGAGTAAACGTATTCTTCCATTTGATCTAATTTTCTATAAGCCGCTTTTCTTTTTTCTTCTAAAAAATCAAAATTGATTTTTAAAAGCTGAGGGTTAATTCTCTTAACAATGTTAATTTCTGTTCCCCTAAAAGGCGGTTCATATTGAATTAGGTTTTCTTTGGCTAGTTTTCTAATTAAGCGGGAAAGAGTTTCTTTTTTTTCCATAATAATATCTGCTATTTCATTTAAATCACAATACCAGCCTTTTTGTAGTTCTTGAGAGAATCTTTCGTAAAGTTTTTCTAAAACGATTTGACTTTTTTTTGCTTTTTTTCCTAAACCATCCTTAATTTCTGTAAAATCTTTTTCAAACTTTAAATAAGCTCGGCCACTTTTTTCTCGTGGTCTTGTAATATAACCTTCTTTTTCCAAAATTTTTAAACTTGTTCCAATAGCCATTTCTGGAATGTCTTTACCTAAAATGTTTTTTAGATCAGTGTAAGTAATTAAAATCGTGTTGCTTTCAAACTCGGTTAAAACTTGATATATTTGACGAATGAGTTCTGGGGGCGGATTATCCCCTTTAATAAAAAACTCTTGTAGTTGCCTGTCATGTGGGTTATATAGCATTAAACACAAACTAGGCTTCCCGTCTCTGCCAGCACGTCCAACCTCTTGATAGTAAGACTCAATGTTGCGTGGCATATTGTAATGAATAACAAAACGAATATCTGACTTGTCAATACCCATACCGAAGGCGTTAGTAGCTACAATTACTTTTACGCGCCCATTAATAAAGCTGTCTTGTATCCATTTGCGACTTTCAGCATCCATGCCCGCATGATAAGACACAGCTTCAATATCGTTATCCAATAAAACTTGCACTAAATTGTCAGCATTTGCGCGTGTTCCAACATAAATTATTCCTGAGCCATTTTTTGTTTCTTTGATGGCTTGTAAAATAATTTCTATTTTTTGGCTTTCTGTGGTTCTAATGACTCCGAATTGAAGATTGGGCCGTGCGAAACCAGTAA
>JALSMD010000100.1 GCA_026987855.1 Candidatus Falkowiibacteriota bacterium
GTAATGATTGGGGCGAGCCACTAAATCCTTGTTCTTGATACCAGCGAAGGGCGCTATAATGTTTAGGGTTGGGGATGATACGGATAGCAATAGCGTCTGGAGATGTTTTTTGGGCAAGGGCATAATCATAATATTGAAACATTAAACAATACAACACTAATACCAAAAAAAACAATAAATGTCTTAATAAAAATGTCATACATTTATCTATTTGTTACTATTATTATAAATTATAACACAAATGTATATTTTATACTAGACTCCTTCCTGTCATTTCGGCTGGTTTGGGCAACTCCATTATTTTCAAAATAGTTGGCGCTACATCTGATAAAATTCCTTGTGGTTGTACTAAGCTTAAATCTCCGTTAGGAGTATCTTGCCAACCAAAACTCTTGCCTTCATATTCATTGCCTATAACAATAAAAGGAACTGGATTAGTAGTATGTTCTTTGTCTTTAGTGCCTGTCTGCATATTAAACATATTTTCGGCGTTACCATGATCAGCTGTAATTACTACCACGCCATCTTTAGCTAATACTTCTTTTACTACCATACCAACTAATTTATCAATAACTTCTATTGCTTTAATGGCCGCTTCAATATTAGCTGTATGGCCAATCATATCGGCATTAGCGTAATTAACCAAAATAAAATCATATTTATCAGACTCAATGGCTTCTAAAAGTTTCTTGGTTACTTCTGGAGCTGACATTTCTGGCTTTAAATCGTAGCTGGCTAAAGCTGGAGACGGTACCAAGATATGATCTTCTCCGGGGGATTTAGTCTCACGACCACCATTAAAAAAATAAGTTACATGAGCATATTTTTCAGTTTCGGCAATACGCAACTGTTTAAGACCAGCCTCAGAAATTACTTCCCCCAAAGTATTTTTAATTTCTTCGGGAGGAAAAGCAATCTCCACTGGCAATCCTTTTTCATATTCAGTAAAAGCAATAAACAACAAATTTTTTAAAAATTTAGGGCGATTAAACTTGTCAAAATCGGGAAGTACAAAAGCTTTAGTAATCTGTCTAGCGCGATCAGGGCGAAAATTATAAAAAATAAGAGTATCATTATCTTCTACTAAGGCTACTGGTTTTCCTTGATTTTTAATAACTGTGGGCACAAACTCCTCGTCATATATTTTATTTTTATAACTTTCTTCAATAGCTTTTACTGGATCGTCTGCTTCGTTGCCCTTTCCTTCTGTCATTGCAAAATATGCTTTAGCAGTTCTATCCCAGTTATTGTTTCTGTCCATTGCATAGAAACGTCCCGAAATAGTAGCAATCTTTCCAACGCCGTATTCAGCCAAACTACGTTCAATGCTCCTCACAAAATTAATACCACTATTATAAGGCGTATCTCTACCATCTAAAATGGCATGAATATAAACATTTTTAATATTATTTTCTCGCGCTAACACAAGAAGGGCATGTAAATGATCTATAGAAGCATGAACGCAGCCATTAGAAACCAATCCCAATAAATGTAATTTTGAATTATTTTTTTTAACATGTTCTATGGCTTTAATTAAAGCTTTGTTTTTATAAAAACTATTATCACTAATAGCTTTATTAATCCTGGGTAAATCTTGATATACAATTCTTCCTAAACCTAAATTAAGATGGCCTACTTCACTATTGCCTGCTTCTCCCCATGGTAAACCGACAGCCTCACCAGAAGCCCTTAAAGTCATAGAGGGATATTTTCTAATTAATTCATCTATTACGGGGGTTTTAGCTAGAGCAATAGCATTGCCACTATATGGCTGGTCAACGCCCCAACCGTCTAATACAATTAAAACTACTGGTTTAGGTCTTTTTGTTTGTGTTTCTTGTAACATATCTCTTAAAAAATTACTTAATTAAATGATTAAAGATTTTCCTGTCATTAGTTTTGGTTTTTTAATTTTTAACAAATCTAAAATAGTAGGAGCTACATCCCCTAAAATACCTCCTTCTCTTAATTTAATTTTATTGATTAGATTTCTATTAATAATAATAAATGGAACTGGGTTAATGGAATGTTTGGTGTCAATCTCGCCTGTTTCTAAATTAATCATCTCTTCTACATTGCCGTGATCAGCTGTCACTATAATAGTTCCGCCTTTCTCTAAATAAGCTTCAACAATTTCTCCTAAGCATTTGTCTATTCCCTCGCAACACTCTATGCCTGCCTCTAAATTACCTGTATGTCCTATCATATCAGGAGCGGCAAAATTTAATACTGTAAAATCATATTTGTCTTTGTTTAAATTACTAATAATCGTTTCGGTTAATTCTTTAGAACTCATTAAAGGGGTTTGATCATAGGATTTAACATCAGGAGAAGGAACCATATATTGATCTTCACCATTTACTTTGCCTGGATATCCCCCATTAAAAAAATAAGTTACATGAGCATATTTTTCAGTTTCAGCTATATATAACTGCTTTAATCCTTCCAGTACCATTGGTAAAGTATCTTTTAAATCAACACTAGGAAAAGCTGTAATAATATTATCTAGATCTGGACCAAAGTCAGTCATAGCTACAAAAAATAAATTTTTTAATACTTTTTTTCTCTTAAAAGATCCGGGGTTTTTCTTACTGAAATTATTTTGTACAAAAACTTTGGCGAGTTGACGACTACGATCTGATCGTAAATTAAAAAAAATAACACTATCTCCATTATTAATTTTAACTATTGGCTTACCATTTTTAACAATTACATATGGCTCAATAAATTCATCGCTCTCTCCTCTATTATAGGCCTCGGTAATAGCAGCTTGGGCATTTTCTGCTTTTCTTCCTTGGCCAAGAACTAAGGCATTATAGGCTAATTCAGTCCTAGACCACTTCTTTTTTCTATCCATTGCATAAAAACGACCAATTATGGTAGCAATTTGTTCATTAGGGAAAAGGCGTTCTTCTAATTCATTTATTAGTTTTAATGCTATATATTTAGGAGAATCTCGGCCATCAGTAAATAAATGTAGATAAATATTGGAAACACCTCTATCTCTTAAAAGTTTTAACAAGCTATACAAATGCCCAGGGTCACTATGAGGACTCATTCCATCAGAAAGCATCCCAATTAGATGAAAATTAGAATTATTCTTCTTTACATGTCTAATCGCCTGCAAAAAAGCGGCATTTTTAAAAAAAGTGCCGTCTTTGATACTTTTAGTTATCTTAACAGCATCCTGCTCAACTAAACGGCCCGCTCCTATATTCATATGCCCTGCTTCGCTGTTGCCATCTTGTTTAGGGGGCAAACCAACATATTTCCCATGCGCGCGAAGGATAGTATTGGGATATTTTTTAAATAGACTGTCTATAATAGGAGTCTTGGCCAAAGCAATAGCATTACCTCTATTAGGCTCTGCTATTCCCCAACCATCTAAAATAACTAAAATCATTGGCAAATTTTTGCAATCCATAATATTTGAGTTTACTTATTTGTAATTCTATCCTCAATTTCCATTAATCGGTTATATTTTGCTAATCTTTCTCCTCGAGATAAAGATCCTGATTTAATATAATCAGCTCCCACTGCCACAGCCAAATCAGCAATAAAATCATCACAAGTTTCTCCGCTACGATGTGAGGCCATTATTTTATAATTATGTTTCTGAGCCAATTTAATACATTCTATTGTTTCTGTTAAAGTGCCGACTTGATTTGGCTTAATTAAGATAGCATTAGCTACTTTCTCTTTTAAACCTTTTCTCAAACGATTAATATTAGTAACAAATAAATCGTCGCCAATTAAAAGCATTACATCTCCTAATTCTTGTGTTAACTCACGCCACCCCTCCCAGTCATCTTCGGCTAATCCATCTTCAATAGACACTATCGGAAACTTCCTAAACCATTCATAATACAAACCAATTAAATTAGCAGAGGTAAAATTGGCCTGATCTAATTTAAAAATATATTTTTTTGTTTTTTTATTGTAAAGTTCAGATGAACCAACATCAATCCCAAGACCAATATCACGCCCTGGTTTATATCCAGCTTCAATAATAGCAGCTACAATTAACTCAATAGCTTGCACGCTAGAATAAATGTCTGGTGCATACCCCCCCTCATTTCCAACATCTGTGTCAAACCCAGCCCTTTTTAAAACATCTCCTAACTTATGAAAAATTTCAGCTCCCATTCTTACCTTTTCTTTTAAACTAGTCTTCTTTAAAGGTAAAATCATAAATTCCTGAAAATCTAAATTTGTGTCAGCATGTTTACCTCCATTAAAAATATTAAAAGAAGGGGTGGGTAATTTATATTTTTTGGTGTCAAATTTAAAAGTTCTAGCAATATACTCGTATAATTCTAAATTGGTGGCAATAGATGCTGTTCTTGCGCTAGCTAAAGAAACAGATAAAATAGCATTAGCGCCTAACTTTTTCTTATTTTTAGTTCCATCTAACTTTATCATTGTTTGGTCAATCAACTCTTGTTTGTTTATATCAACACCTTTTAAACTTTTGGCGATTTTTGTGTTTACATTTTTAACGGCTTTTAAAACTCCTTTACCGCCATATCTTTCGCGATCACCATCACGTAATTCCCAAGCTTCATGAATACCAGTTGATGCTCCTGATGGCACACTAGCTTTAGCAGATACGCCATTATCTAAAATTATCTTTGTTTCTACGGTTGGGTTACCGCGAGAATCTAAAATTTCACGAGCGATAATTTGTTTTATCTTTGCCATAACATTAAAATTAATAGTTATTAATATTATTAAATTAAATTTCAAGAATTTAAGGGTAACAAATCAAAAATTCTAAAATAACATTTGGGTTTTAATTGTTCAAAATTAAAATTTAAATTTTCCAAAATATTTCTGTTAAAACTAACTAAATTTCACTATTCCCTCCAATCCCGGCATCTTTTCTTTTCCTAAAAATGCTAACATTGCTCCTCCGCCAGTTGATACCCAATCAAGAAGATGAATTAATTTTGCTTTCTTTAAGGATTCCACAGTTTCTCCTCCGCCAGCTACAGCAAAAGCTTTATGTTGGGCCGCATAAGCAATTTGCTCTGCTATAGCCATTGTGCCATATTTAAATTTAGGGCTTTCAAACATGCCCATAGGCCCATTCCAAATTATTGTTTTTGCCTGCCTAATGAAAGTAGAATATAAATTAACTGTTTTAGGACCTATATCAAAAATGATATCTTTATTTGATAAATGTTTAATGCTTTTTACTCCTACTTTGTTGCTACTCTTGTCTCTTACTGCTACATCAATAGGGACTAATATTTTGCGACGATGCCTTAATTTTTTAGCAATTTCTAAACTCTCTTCATCAATTAAAGATTCTCCTATTTCAAAATTATGTGCCAGTAAAAAATTATTTGCCAAAGCGCCTCCTACCAACACCCTAAATGCTTTTGAATATAATTTATCCAAAAGATGAATTTTAGTAGATATCTTAGATCCGCCCATAATTACTATCAATGGTTTTTCTGGGACTAACACTCTGCCCAAATTCGTTATCTCTTCTTCTAATAAAAGTCCCGCATAGGATGGAAGAAATTTTTTAATAGCCGCCACTGAAGCATGTTTACGATGACTAACCGCAAAAGCATTATTTACATATATATCAGCCAACTTAGCCAATTCTTGAGCAAATTTTTTGTCATTAGATTTTTCTTCTGGATAAAAACGCAAATTTTCCAATAGAACAATGCTCTTTTCCTTCATTTTCCCCACAACCGTTCCTGTTTTTAGTCCTATACAATCATTTACAAAATTAACCTTTACTCCCAATAATTTTTCTAACTTTGTAGCGATAGGTTTAGTAGAATAATGTCTGCTTTTACTTTTAGGGCTGCCTAGATGAGTAGCGATAACAATCCGACACTTATAACGCAACAAAAATCTAATTGTTTGTAGTCCTCTTACTATTTTATAATCATCTTTTATTATCACTTTACCCCCCCTTGTTTTTAAGGGAACATTAAAATCAGCCCGTAAAAATATTTTTTTACCAGCTAAGTTATCTGCTTCCCTAATTGATTTTATTTTAATTCTCATATGATAAATTATACCATAATTTATAAAAATAAAAAAACATTTCAAATGCTCTGTTTTTTGTGGGCATTGATAAATAAAATTCCTAATACAAACCAAAACAACAAGACGCCAAAATGCAAGCTCCACCACCAATGATCAAACATCATCATAATCAAAATACTTAATAATATAGATAAGGCATCAAAATTATGTTTTTGAACTAATAAATGAGCTAGATAAAACAGAAAAATTAAAAAAGAGATAAGTCCCAAAATTCCCAACTCAACGCCAATAAGAAAAAAAACATTATGAACTGGCTGATAAGTGTAAGAAGGGCGACTATTATCAATCTCTTTAAAAACAGCTGTGCTGTAATTTCCTACACCCGCGCCAAAAATAATATGCTTCTTCATAAGATGTTTTGCTTCTTCTAACAAAGATATCCTTTCCCTATTTGATTGAATCTCCAATCTGTTTTGATTATTCAGGCGAGTAAAAAACAAATCACTATAAACAAAGCCTAAAATAGCTGTTAAAACAAAAATGCTAAGAAGTGGTTTTATAAGAAAGGACCGGCATTCTCTCTTATATATGCTAAACAAAAAATAAAAAAATAATCCTGCCAACACGCCGAGCCAAGCTGTACGCGAAAAACTAAAAATTAATGCTGTCCAATAAATAGACAAAACAATATAAAAAATACTGTTCCGACGTTTAATAAAGAAAAACAAAAACAAAATACTGACAGCCATTAAACCACCAAAGATATTAGGATGATCCAAGCTGCCATAAGCGCGCAACCAACGGCTCGTAGTAGTTTCTACTACAGAATCCCCTAAAGCCCAAGCAAAATGACTTGCTATCCCCAACCACTTGCTCTCAAAGCTTGTCTGAAATAAAAATTGCCATATACCTAACATTGCCTCAATAAATGATCCTACTAAAAAACTGATTAGCAATTTCTTAAAATCAAATAAAGAATTTAACACCAAAAAAAATAAAGTCAAACCAAACAAAAAACGAACATAAGCATAGGTTGCTAACTTCGTCTCTGGCGCAAAAAAAATTGAAACAAAAACAAAAAACTCAAAAATACCCACTAAAATCCAAATTATATCAGTATCATCTCTTATGTTTTGTCCTGTTTGACATAAAAAGAACATAACAAAAACAAAAACCAACAAAATATCAGTTAAATATAAACTAATTGTCCCATACTCAAAATAACCATTTAACTCGCCAGGCACAATAATCCATCTAGTCTGCAAGGGCAATAAAAAAACTAATAAACATAACAAATACTGAATTATTCTTTCAAAAGAAAACATAATCTAATTTTAATAAATAATACAAAAAAATAAACTCTAAATTAAAATAAAATTATTATAAAATTTTAGTTATTATCTTTTGTTTTTGAATTAAAAGATTATTAATAAAAATAATTTACCGATTCTATATTTTACATTTCGCATTATATAATCACGAGTTATGTGTTAACATAAGTTTTGAATAAAATTGATGATAATATTTTTTCCGCCTATCATTAACATGAGTTTTGATAACATCATCTCCCAAGACAACACTAGTATCTTTATTAGCTATTTTTTTTATTTTCTCTGGCATAATTTTTAATTGGTATTTCTTTAATATCTTCTCTAATAAATCAAAAAATTTGTTGTTGCCTATATTTTGTGTTTTATCTTTTTTAGAGCGATAGCTTATAATTTTTACTGGTTGCCAGTTTGGCAAATAACTCCTTATCCAGCCATTGGCTTGAATAAATTTTTTATACACCCTTCCCCTCTCATAAATTGGCGTTAATCCTGCTAACCAATAAACAAAGTAAATATCAAAACCATTGCTATCTAAAACATTTTCTCTTAACATAAATTCTTTCAAATTAAACAAGTTTTCGCTTATAAAAAAACTTAAACAAATCTTGTCGCGCACATTATATGGTTTTGGTCTTAATCTTAAAATTTTTGTTATTAAAACACAAAGAAATCTAGTTAACCATATTCGTTTTTTTTGAGTAATGACGAAAAAATCAATATCACTATTATCACCTAAATTATGTGGGCCAATAATATTAACCACAGCTATCATCTTTATCCAAGGAATAAATCTGAAAATCCGAGCTATACGCATTGCTCTCTTAAATTTACGGTGAGTATAATTATAACGCTTATTCCTAATATCTATATTAATATTGCTACCCTGTAAAAAATAAAATCCTTTTCTACTTTCTATAATAGGGTCATTACTTAAATCTTCTTCCATTGCTATAACATCATCTAAATCACATTTAATTCGCAAATACTTCCAAATTTCAAAAATAGTTAAAGGGTAATTAAACAAATCAAAAAAAACAATCACTTCTCTGATTGCTTTTTTTAAATGCTCTTTATTGGTTTCTTTACTTAACATATACTAATTAGTCTTTGGCTTCTCAATTTGTATTGGCTCAACTGCCCGTTCGCGGCCTGTTATTTTGGTAATATCTTTGTCAATTTTATTAAACTCTAAATAAGCTCGGTTGTAATGATTTACAGTAGTGCTAATACTATTGCCAAGCTTTTTCAAAAATTCTTCATAACTTAAAATATGGCGACTCAATTTTTCTACATTGGCTTTGATAGCTTTAGCACTTTCTTCTATCTGTAGGGCGCGCAATCCCTGTAAAACAGTCTGTAAATAGGCTAAAAAACTCGTTGGCGAAACAATAATTACCTTTTTATCACGAAAAGCGTATTCAATTAAATTGCGGGTATTAACCTTAACTGCTCCAACCTTATTGATAAGCAAATCGTAATAAATAGCTTCCGAAGGAATAAACATAAAAGCAAATTCAGTAGTTCCTTCTTCTGGTTTTATATATTTTGCTGTTTCATCTATACGAGCCTTTAAATCGTTCCTGAATTGTTTTTCTAATTTTTCTCTTAATTCAGGATTTTTTTCGTTTAAAATTTTTTCATAATTCTCTAAAGAAAATTTAGAATCAATAGGAATAATTTTGTCTTTAACAAATACTACCGCATCAACAATGGAGCCGTCTTTAAAATTATATTGCATTTGGTAAGCATTTGGCGGCAAAACATTTTTTAATGTCTCTTCTAAATAATATTCTCCCAACACTCCTCTTTGTTTTGGATTCTTTAAAATATCCTGTAAATTCTGTAATTGGGCAGAAAAATTTATAATTTGCTTGTTTGTTTCATCTAGTTTTGTTAACTTGGCAGTTACTTCAGAAATAATTTTTGTTGAATGGTTAGAAATCCCTTGTACTGTTTTTATGGTTTGATTTAATTGCTCTTGAGTCATTCTATATTGTTCCTGAGTAGCGCGATGAGTTTCTGATAATTTTTTATCTAACTCTTGCCTAAGTTCTCGATTTTGTTCGCTTAATAAAACATTCTTTTCATGTAAACGTAATAATTGCTCTTTAATTTCATCTAGTTTGTCTTCATTTGGTTTATTGCTCTTTTTAAGCAATAGAAAAATTACAAATCCTAAGCCAGTTACAACTAAAAATAGTAAAATTATGATTAAAGTTTGCATAATTTTATGATAAAACAAAAGTTATGGTTCTGATCTTTTGTCTTTTTGGTTTACTATAATAATTTTATTTATATATCTTCTTTAGCCTTTTCCCTATTTCTATCAATCCTCTTTTGTTTATATCTTTTAATTGATCTAGTTAAATGGTCTTTAACTTTATCTATAGCTTTAAATAAAGTCTTCTCTGTCTTTTCTACTCTTAATAATTCTCCTGGCACCTCAATATTGGCTTCAGCACGGTAAATTTTACCCTTATTATGGCGCATGGTCGTTCTTTCTACTTCAAAATCAGCGTTTATAACTTTGACATCACCAAAATACTTATCTAGCATATCCATTTTTTTTTGAACATACTCTTTAATTTCAGGAGTTAATTCCAAATTTTTAGATTGAATATTTACTTTCATAAACTTTATTTTAATAATTATTAAAATAAATTTTTAATATTCTGCCATAGATTATAAAAATTAACATAATGACGAACATCTTTAAAAGTGACCACAACA
>JALSMD010000101.1 GCA_026987855.1 Candidatus Falkowiibacteriota bacterium
CCTCATCATCAGTTAAACCCTCGTCACTCTGATTCATTTTGGCGTCATACTTTTTAACCGCTTCTAAATATTTATTTTTCAAATCATCAATACCGCCAAAATTTTCAGTAATAGATTCTTCTTTTTCCCTATCAAAAATAATTCTTTGTCCGCCTTGATACTGACTCTTAATGTGGTGTTCTATAATTTGCCAAAAAGTTTCCCAAGCCTGTTCGGCATCAGTAATTTCATCTTCTAGCTGTAGATCCTTTTTATAAGTTCTGCTAAAAATAAATTTTTCGCCGTCTTTTTCCAATTCCTTAAATCTTTCTTTAATATCAGCCAAACTGCGGTATTGAACATTTACTTCCTGGCCTTCTTCTAATTTAACATTTTCGTTTCTCCATTTTTTATTATAAACATAAGCTAATTTACTCCAATCAGAAAAAGCTAACTGGGAAAAATATGTGCCTATGCTTTTGGGCAAATAAATTTGCGCTAAATTATATTCATTATTTTGCAATTTAACAAAAAAACTATCATAAAATTTCTTAATCTCTTCTAAAACTGGGGCAACCTTATCCGGAAACTGGTTTAATTCTTTTACTAATTCATCATCATTAGTAATCTCAATAAAAGCATCGCTTTTGCTTTTTATTGAACCAATTTGCTTATACAATTCCTTAAAAACAGGATAATCTGCTTTATTAAATTTTCCGCCTTCTTGCTTAATTCTTGTTTTTTCTTTTTGCTTGTATAAATTTATTTTTTGATTTAAACCTTCGTTGGTCGTATTAATTTCTCCTTTAACTCCACCCAAAATGCCATTATATTTATCTATGCCTTTTTGCAAAAATAAATTGTTAAAATAGGATAAATTAAAAATTTTTATCTGCTCGTCAGTAAAACCTAATTTACTATACTTGTCTTGATATTTATCTTTAAATAATTTTCTGTTTTTAATAAACTGAATTAAATTTTCAATCGTTCTAGTGGCAAACTGACTAGCTTTCATTTCGTCTTTATAAAAATTCTCACGATTTTGATTAAATCCTGTTAAATAAGTGGTAAAAGCAACAAGTTTTTTCCCCTGCTTCTTTTCTTCTTTAGTCGGCTTATATTTAAATGTTCTAATAACTTTTAAATTATCACTATCATCTTTGTATTTTTCCTCTAAATAATTAAAGACTTTCTCGCTTAATAAATTCTTCTTGGTAAATGTTAAACCGTATTTTTGTCTATCATATTTATTAAATGCTTTACTAATTTTGGCAGCTAACTCTTTGCCTATTTTTTCATAAGCATCCTTTAATGTTTGTTTTTCCTTATAATCATCATTGGAAGAATTCAAAAACCTCAAATAAGCATCTTCAAATTTTTTTAACTCATCTTCGCTAAATTTAAAATCGCTCATTACGTCCTGAATAAATTCTTGATGCAATTCATCTAATAATTCCTTTAATTTTTTGTAATTTTCCGCAATTTTTCTGTCTTTTTTAAAATTTTCTTTATCTCTCCGTTCTGTCTCTAAAATCTCTGCTGTCTTCTTAACTGGCCTTAATTCAAATCGTAAAGTTTTTACCAAAGCATATTGATTTGTTAATTGATCAAAAATTGTCTTTTTCATAATTTCTATTCTTATGAATTAGTTGTTAATTATAAAAACCCCCTCAGAAAGGAGGTCTACACCCAAGTCACGCTAGCTACCTTATCATCTTTGTTCTTAAACCGCATCAATCTCACTCCTTGCGTATCGCGTCCTGATTCCTTAACTGATTTAAATGGCAATCTAATAACCTGTCCTTTTTCTGAAATAATAATCAAATCCTTATCTTTCATCTTCTCCGCATTGATTACAAAAGCATTGGCAATTTTCCCTGTCTTGGCTGTAACTTTAGCAGTCTTAATGCCAGAACCACCTCTGCCCTGGACTTTATATAATGACAAAGGGGTGCGTTTACCAAAGCCATATTCCATTATAGAGAGAACTTGATATTTTTTTAATTTTTCTTTTTTTGTTTTTATCACTCCCATACCAATAACGACATCGTCTTTTTTGAGCCTAATGCCAATCACGCCTGCTGCGCTTCGTCCCATTTCACGCACATCTTCTTCTTTAAACCTAATAGATTGTCCAAGGGCAGTAATAAGCTGTATATGGTCGTTTCCACTTGTTGGCTTTGCCCAAATAAGTTTGTCGTCTTCTTTAATTTTAATAGCAATTAAACCAGAGCGGCGCACATTAGAAAACGCTTCAATTTTAACCTTTTTCACTAGGCCTTTTTCAGTGGCAAAAAATAGATATTTATTTTTAATAATTTTGTCTAATGGCAAAACTGCTGTAACTTTTTCATCGCTAGTTAATTGCAAGAAATTAACAATTGAGTGCCCCTTGGCAGTGCGGGAGGCTTGGGGAATTTCGTAAACTTTAAGCTGAAAAACGCGTCCACGAGTAGTAAAAAATAAAACATCATTGTGGGTCATACTCGTAAACATAAACTCAACAGTATCTTCCTCTTTGGTGGTTAAACCAATTACCCCTTTGCCACCGCGACTTTGCACTTTAAAGGTATCAGGAGAAAGACGCTTAATATAACCATCACGGGTCATCATAATTACTACTTCCTCATTAGGAATTAAATCTTCCACAGCAAATTCTTTTACTCCATGGGCAATGATTTTTGTGCGGCGTTCATCTCCATATTTTTCTGCTAGTTCAGCAACTTCTTCTTTAATAATATTTAATATTTTTTTACGGGATTTTAGAATTGCCTCCAACTTCTTTATCAATTTTTTCTTTTCTTTTAATTCTGTTTCTATTTTTAATCTTTCCAAATTAGCCAAAGTCGCGAGCTTCATATCTAAAATAGCGTCTGCTTGTTTTTCGCTTAATTTAAATTTCTTTATTAAATTGGATTTGGCAGTTTCGCGATCACGTGAAGATTTAATAACCTTAATTACAGCATCAATGTTATTTAAAGCAATCATTAAACCTTCCAAGATATGAGCCCTAGCGCGCGCTTTATCTAAATCAAATTGGGTGCGCCTTCTTACCACTTCTTCCCGATGCTTGATGTACTCTTCTAAAACCATTTTTAATGTCAAAACTTTTGGCTGAATTCCGTCCACCAAAGCCAACATATTAACATGAAAAGTTTCTTGCAATTGAGTGTGTTTATATAAGCTATTTAAAATTTTCTTTGGATAAGCATCTTTCTTTAAATCAATGACAATGCGCACACCTTCTTTATCAGACTCGTCTCGCAAGTCTTTTATGCCAATAATTTTTTTGTTTCTGACTAGATCAGCAATTTTTTCTACCAGACTTGCTTTATTAACCTGATAAGGAATTTCTGTAATTACAATCTGATATTTACCACCCTTTTTTTCAATAATTTCTGCTTTGCCACGCACAACAATTCCGCCTCTACCTGTAGAATAGGCTTGTAAAATATCTTTTTTATTGTAAATAATTCCACCAGTAGGAAAATCGGGTCCGCCAACAAATTCCATTAAATCTTCTACGCTAGCTTTGGGGTTATCAATTAAATAATTGATAGCTTGACAAACTTCCCGTAAATTATGGGGAGGGATATTAGTTGCCATACCGACAGCTATTCCCATAGCGCCATTAAGGAGAAGATTTGGTAGTTTAGCTGGCAAAACTTTTGGTTCTTTATGGCTGCCATCAAAATTAGGGACAAAATCAACAGTGTTTTTCTCAATATCAAACAACATTTCCTCGGCAATTGAAGCCAATTTAGCTTCGGTGTATCTCATTGCGGCTGCGCCGTCTCCATCCATAGAACCAAAATTTCCTTGACCTTTAATTAGAGGATAACGCAGAGAAAAGTCTTGCGCCATTCTAACCATACTATCATAAACAGCCGCATCTCCATGAGGATGATATTTACCTAAAACTTCACCAACAACCGTAGCTGATTTTCTAAATTTAGCGCCAGATCTTAATCCCAAACTCCACATTGCATAAAGAATACGACGATGTACGGGCTTTAGGCCATCACGAACATCAGGTAAAGCACGAGACACAATTACGCTCATCGCGTAATCAAGATACGATTTTTTCATTTCGTCAATAATAGATAAAGGCTCAATAATTCCATAAGGTGTTTTTGTTTTTTCTATAGCAGAACTAGTAAATTCTTCTTTTTTTGTCTTTTCTGTGTCCTGCTGTTTTTTTTCTTGAGTAGAAGAATTTTTTTGATTGCTTTTTGTATTATTCTTTTTACTTTTTGGCATATAAATAAAATTATTTAACTAATTAGTAGTAGACGCTTGAGATGAACTTGCATATTTTTCTCTTATGACTTCTTCTAATTTGATTTTTAAATCGTCTATATTAATTTGTTGTTGGCCTAACGATTCTTCGTTTTTTTTCTTATTTTCTTCCTTTTCTAACTGAATATCTTTAAATTCCGCTTGCAATTCTTGAAAATTTTTTATAAAATCTCGTGTTATATTATTTATATCAATGTCCTTTTCTGACTTAACAGAGTATTGTCTCATACTTGCCCTAAAACCTAACGACCACAAAAAAAACATCAAAACCATAAAAAAGACAACTCCGCTCCACATTAAATATCTTTTTACCTCCTCCTCATTCTTTTCACTATTTAAACTTTTTACTGAATTAATAAAATATCTTATAATACTTTTTTTCCAAGGGCCAAAAAATCGGGGTTGTTTGCTGTTTTTTTTGCTAAGCTTAATTTCTACTATATGCCTAGACTGTTTCTTTTGATTTTTGTTAATCTTGACATCAAGAAAACGCTTAGACATAAAATGTTTATAAAACTTATTTTTTGTTTATTTTAAGCACAAAAATACAAACAAGATACCTTCATAATATGATTATATTTTAGCAAAAAAGACATTAAAAGTAAAGAGGGGAAATAGTTAACTATTTTTTAAAATTTTGTTTCTGATTTCCAAATAATAAATATGTGCCTATTGAAAAACACGTAAAAATAAGCTAAACTAAATAATAGAGAATTAAAAACAAATTTAAAAATATGGAAGGAATTTTAGAAGAAATATTACAATTGGTCAAAAAAAAGATGAGAGAACAGGGGGCTTACACACGCGAAGCCTACAAACAATTTGTGGTTGAAACTATTGATTATTTTATTGAAAAAGGCAAATTAAGCGAAGAAGACAATCTAAAATTTATTGAAGATCGCTTAATGGTAATGTGGGACAAGGTTAGAGAAAAAATAAGTGAAGAAATGTAAAACACAAAATTAAACCAAAAAGACATTAAACTAATAATGTTAAATTATTTTAATTAAACTTTAATAATAACGGGCAAAACCATTGGCCGTCTTTTTGTTTTTTTAAATAAAAATTGTCCCATATCATTACGAATTTTGTTTTTAATGTAGTCGTCATCAGCCGGTGTGCGCGGATCATGATCTTTAACTATCTTTTTTACCTTCATTCTCGTTTCCTCAATCAATTTTTTATTTTCTTTCATATAAACAAATCCGCGTGAGATAATGTCAGGATTACCGATTGGTTCTCCTGTTTTAGAATCAATTGTAGCAATAATAACAATCATGCCATCTTCGGCCATAACTCGGCGATCACGCAAAACTATATTAGAAACATCGCCAACGCCTAATCCGTCAACCATAACATAATCTGTCTTAACTTTCTCTCTGGTAAGCACTCCTATAACACTTCCGTTAGATTCTTTCCTAAACTCTACTATTTGACCGTTATCAGCAACAAATATATTTTCACGGGGAATGCCTACTTGTTCAGCCAATTCTGCGTGAGCGCGTAACATATAATGATTTCCTTCTATAGGCATAAAATAGCGAGGCTTCAAAAGGCGCATCATTAACTTTAAATCTTCTTGCTTTGCATGACCGCCAGCATGGACATCCATCATTTCGTAATTTATTACCTTAGCGCCCTGCCTTACTATCATATCTATCAAATTTTGGATAGTTCTTTCGTTTCCCGGTATAACAGAAGAAGAAAAAATTACTGTGTCTCCCTCTTTAAGGCTAATAGTTTTATGGTCTCCATTAACAACCCTCATTAAAAAGGCATTGCTTTCACCTTGCGCTCCTGTGCCAATAATAATAATTTTATTGTCAGGCAAACGATTTAACTCTTTGTCATCAACTAAAATGCGGGGGTTAAATTTAAGATAACCAATTTGATGAGCTATTTCTACATTAGTAGTGATGCTACGTCCTTGTAAGGATATACGCCTACCATAACGGGCAGCCAAATCAAAAATCTTTTGAATACGACTTAATTGCGAAGCAAATGTTCCTATTATTATTCTCCCATCAATCTTTTCAAAAATTTTACCCATTTCGTCTCCAATAGAGGATTCTGAAATCTGATAACCTGGCTTAGTAGCATCAGTTGAATCAGACATTAACAATAAAATTCCTTTACTACCAATTAAAGCAATACGATTTAGATCAGCCGGCTTGTCATTAACTGGTGAAAAATCAATTTTAAAATCACCTGTATGGATGATGGTACCTAATGGAGTATTGATAATAGGAGCAAAACAATCAGGAATTGAATGATTAACGCGCAAAAACTCTACCCTAAAATTCAAGCCCAAACGAACCTTTGATGTTTCGTCAATTTCAACAATATTCAACCTGTCTCTTCTTTTAAAATCTTCTTGTCTTTTTCTAACTAAGCCAGCTGTCATTTTGCCCATAAACATTGGGGGGTTGCCAAGTTCTCCAATTAAATGAGGAATGGCGCCAATATGATCATAATGCCCATGAGTAATAACAACTCCCTTAATCCAATCTTCTTTACCTCGCAAATAATCAATATTAGGGATAATATAATCAATTCCAGGCATATCTTCTTCTGGAAACTGCAAACCCATATCAACAATAATTATTTCTCTATTATATTCAATAACGGTCATATTACGGCCAACCTCTTCCAAACCCCCTAAAACGATAACGCGTAGAGTGTTGGGTTTAAATTTAATTTCAAATGTTTTTCTAACGCGTCTATTTGCTGTTCGGGTAAAGTCTTTTCTCTGTCGCGACCGAGAAATATTAACAGAATGCTCTGTTTGTGTTTTCTTAGTTCTATTTATTGTCATCATAATTTTATAAAACTATTAACCATTGAATATAAATTATAAACTCAATGATTAATAAACTATAATTAAGGTTAAAAAATTAAAGAGAAAAAATAAGAAGTAATTATCTCCTCGTGATTTTGTTTGAGAATTAAAAATTAAAATCGCTCTATAGGTTATGAAAAAACCATTTGTTATTTTTTATATTTTAAGAAAATAAAATTGAGGTCAAAAAAATATTTAAAATATTTTGTGGGCGAGAGAGGACTTGAACCTCCACAGCATAGATGCTACATGGTCCTGAACCATGCGCGTCTACCAATTCCGCCACTCGCCCCTTATTTACCAAACAATTTTTTTGCTTGTTTTGATATACCAATCAGAGATAGTGGAAAAACGCCCATTAGGAGATAAAATTATTTTAGTATGAAAATTCTTTACTTTTTTATTCTGAACATAAATATAAAAAGGAGAATACATAAAAATGGCTGGTTCGTCTTCTGTTAAAATTTCCTGAAATCTTTTATATTTTTCTGTTCTTTGGTTTTTATCAATAATAATTCTTCCTTCTTCTAATAATTTATCAACTTCTTTATTGTTATAATTTGTTATATTAAGACCGCTTTCATTTGCTTGTGATGAATGCCAAAAAACATAAGAATCAGGGTCTATGCCAACAATTTGTCCATAAAACAAAGCGTCAAAATTTCTTGCCTTAATTATCTCGGTAATTTGACTTGTTGGCACAACTTCCAAAAAGGTTTTTACGCCTATTTTTTCCCAATAATTTTTTACTTTTTCAATAATTTGGCCATTATGGTCGCGGTCAATAGTAATTAACCTTAAAATCAAATATTTCCCATCTTTTTCTCTCCATGACCCTTTGCCTAAACTTAATATCTCTAAAGCTTTATCTTTCGTTTCTTTTTCTTCAGAATTTTTTTCTTCTTCTGCTTTTTTTATTTTTTCATCATCTATTTCAACTAATTTCCAGCCCAATTCGTCTAAAATTTTTCCTGCTTTTTGAGGATCATAGTTATATTTATGAATATTATTATTATAAGCAAAACTATTTATAAATATTGGACTATCAACCAAAACAGCTTCACCTAGCAAAATATCATCTATAATCTCTTGTCTGTTTATGGCATAAGCCAAAGCTTGTCTTATTTTTCTATCTGCTAAATATTCCTTACTTTTTGTATTAAAGAAAATAGCTGTTAACTGTGGTGATGTCAAACGATAAAAATTTAGTGCTCCTGGTGAGACAAGTTCATTTTTAAAATCGCTTGGCAAATAACTAATACCATCAACTAAATTTTGGTTTAAGACAGAGATAGCCTCTTCTAGTGTTGGATAAAATTTAAAAATAATTTTTTCTATATACGGTTTTGGGCCATAATAATTATCATTTAAAGTTAAAATATACGAAGTAATTCGGCCCGTATTTTCGTCTTTTATCAATTTCTCAAACTGATATGGACCAGAACCAATTGGTTTTAAATTATACTTAACTAGATTCGCTGATTCACTGGGAATAGCCGACCAAATTTTTTGTGGTAAAATTCCAAAAGTAAGCAACTCTAAAAAAGCGGCATAAGGAGAGCCCAAAGAAAATTTAATAGTTTTGTCATCAATTTTTTCAACCTTAACACCTGAAAAACTTAAAGCTAGAGGAGATTTATAAGCAGGGTTCTTAATAGCCTCTACTGTAAAAATAACATCATCTGCATTTAATTCCTCGCCACTATGGTGCCACCGAATATTATCTTTTATTTTAAAAATATATACTCTACCATTATCTTGCACTTCATAAGAGTCAACAATATCAGGAACTAACTCCCCGTTCTCATCTCTCTTGAATAAAGAGGAAAATACCAAACTTGAAATATCATGGTCAACATCATTAATTGTGTCATATAAGGGATTTATATATTGCGGCCTACCAACTATTGCCTCTACATATTCACCGCCTCTGGCAGGAACAACCTGTAAATGAGAACGATAAAAATTAACTCCTAAAAATAACAAGTTTAATAAAATAACAATTAAACTTATTTTTATAAACAAAACTTCTCTAGGACTTAAAAATTTTTTTAAATACTTTATCTGTTTTAAAGTAGGAATACGTGATTTAGACAGAGAATAAACCAACTGTCTGTCCCAATTATCCCTTTGGGGATAATTATTCTTTTTTTTGGAAAATAAAAGACTTTTATTAGTTTCTGCTAAATGTCTAATAAATAATCTGGCTTTACAAACAAAGCTTTTTATTCTTTTTAAGTTAAGTGAGTCCACAAAATTAATTTAAAAATAAATTAACCTTGAACTATAATAAAACTTGCTAAGGAAATGACAAAAAATAAAACTGCTAAAACAATAGTGGCTATATGTAAAGTCTTTTCTACTCCTCTTTTTGTGCGATAAATATTGTCCCCCCCTCCAAAAACACCTGAGAGGCCAGATCCCTTATTCTGCAACAAAATCACTAGCATCAACAAAATAGCTATTACAATTTGCGCTACTTTAAGTATCATAACTTTTATTTGCTTTTTACTTTATTAACAATGTTTAATAAAACCTTTTTATTATTTACAGCTAAATCTGCTAAAATTTTTCTGTCTATCTCAATCTTGTTTTTCTTTAATAGCTCTATAAATCTTGAATAACTTAAACCATGTTCTCTAACGAAAGCATTGATTTTAATCTGCCATAAACGTCTAAAATCCCTTTTTTTTCTTCTCCTGTCAACATAAGCGTGCGCCCCTGCCTTTACCACAGCTTCTTTTGCCTGTTTAATTAACTTTTTTCTTCCCCATTTATAGCCTTTTGCCTTAGCTAAAAGTTTTCTC
>JALSMD010000102.1 GCA_026987855.1 Candidatus Falkowiibacteriota bacterium
CTCTATATGGGACAACGGTTCGTATGGCAATTGGTGGGAAGCTTTTGATTCAGATGAGGAGGGTTGCCATGACGCTGACAATGATAATATTTGTGATGATGGCGATCCGGTTAGCCCAAGCGTTTTGCCTTATCAAATTAAACCAGGGGTATATGATAATTATCCAAAGTACAAAGGGGGTGGGTTTAACCCTGTTATTACTTGCGATAGTTGCGCCTCTTGTTCGCAGGCGATACAAAGCGCCTATTATGGCACGAAGGTATTATTAACTACTAATATTTATAGTTATGACATTGGTCCATGTATTGATTTTGGTGCGGCAAAGGGAATAACATTTAGTTGTGAAGATAGTGTAAGTTCTGGCAGATTTAGTATCGTTAGTACAGTTTCTGGAGGCACAGGAGCTTCCATTAATATTAAGGGAACAAGCAGTAATGCTATTGAATTTTGCGATTTTAAATATTTCCAGGAAGGGCTTGTTTTAAAGTATGCCAGAGATAACATTATTGCCAGTTCTAGTTTTAGTGGTTATAGTAGCGGTAGTTATGGAATACAAATAAGTGACGCTAATAATAATAAGCTGTATAATATTGATGTTAGTTATAATGGAAATGGTGTTTATCTAAGTAATTCAAATAATAATATTTTTAATAACATCAAAGCAGTTTATGATTATGACAGCTCGTCTTGCGCCGGCAATGGTAAGGGGGTTTATTTTGATGGCAATTCAGATAACAACGGATTGACTAAAAGCGTAATTAAATATTATCCTATTATAATTGAGACAGGAGGCAATGATAATTATTTTTATAATAACTATTTTGTCTCTTACTACAACATCAATGATTACGGCGCAGGAACAGTGTGGAATAGTAACTATTGGGAGGCCTGTAAAGATAGCGACGGCGATGGAAAGTGTGATAGCGGATATTGGAAAGACGCAAACGCTTTTTATGACGGAGGAAATAATATTGTCACCTGCGTTAGTTGTGATGATTGCAATGAAAAGATTAGAGATGCTAAATATGGAGATACTATTATTTTAAATCAAGATTTAATTAATAATATTGATACTTGTATTAAATTTATACGAAAAGAAGGAGTTTACTTTACAGGGTCAGGATGCACCGGGGGCTGTGCTATAGATGGAACAGGAAATGGATATGGAATCTATATGTGCGGTGGCAGTGAAAATTTAATCAGTGATTTAGAGGGAGTATTTGATTTTGATTATGGCATTTATTTATTGTCATCACAAAAGAATACTTTTAATAAGATAAATATTGACTATAATAATTATGGTATATATAGCAAAACTAGTTCAGATAATATATTTTCTTCATTAGTTATAAATAGTAATTATAATAATGGAATATATTTTGATAGCTCAAACAATAATAATATTAATGAGGTTATTTCTAAAAATAATAGTAATTACGGATTATACCTTTCTAATGCAAATAATAATGATATTTCCTTTTCTACTTCTTCAAACAATAATTACGGAATCTATATTTCTACAAGCGATAGTAATGTAGTTTCATCATCAACCATAAAAAATAATGTAACAAAGGATGTATATGTTAGTTGGTCATCAGACAATAATATATTTTACGCTAATGAGCTATTAAGTAATAGTAAAATTCAAGAAGCTAGTAATGTGTTTTGGAACAGAAGGGAATCAACAAATGATGTTACACCAGGTAATCACTGGAAATTTTATGATGAGCCAGCAGAAGGTTGTAATGATCTTGCGGTCCCTTATGGATATTGTGATGACCCATATTATATTAATGCCTCCTATAACCCTGATTATTACCCTATAAAACCATCACATATGCCCGCTGACTTTAACATTACTGTAGCAGAGGTCGGATATAGCCCAATTACTCATAGTTCTTCTACTTGTAAAGTGGTGTTAGTTTGGGAAAATAATGGTGATGCTGATGAATATATTATTTATCGTTCCATTGATGGGGGGTTAAATTATACTGAATTAACAAGAGTTTCTTGGAATACCTCTTATTATATTGATGAAAATAGCACGGACATTGCTAATAGTATCGCTGGCGATTATGGGTTTAGTTATTATATTGAAGCACGTAATGGACCCTATTACAAATCATCAACTTGTGATCGTCTTGATGATTATGGAACAGTAATCAATCCACATTGTGCCGTAGATGATGGCTCAGAAACCATAACTCTTTATCCAACTATCTGTTCCCCAGACCTTAAAGCAACCACAACAGATTGTTTGGCAGTTGGTTTAAATTGGAATGATGTAACACCTAATGATAATTATTATATTACTCGTAGCGATGATGGAGGCATAAATTATGAATATGCTTGTTCAGATATAAGTGATCCAGCCTTTTCCGAATATTGTATTGCTACTACTACTATTGCTGATGTTAACACTGATAGCCACCCCAATGGAACTATTTATTATTTTCAGGATACTGATGCTACTACCAGTAAAGATTTTTATTATCAGATAAAAAATTGTGTTGGCACTACACCTTGTTATTCTCTTAATAAATGTCAGCCAACCGCATCAGGACCCCGTAAAGATTGTTATGTAGAATCAAATATATTAAAAATAAATCCTTGCCCATTTCCAGCGCCAAGGTGGATAGAAGTAGGACCATAGCGCATAACGCGTAACAATAATTAAAGAGAACCAGAAGAAATTATAAATCAGAAATTAGGGGATTTCTTTCTCACCCTTTATAGGGTGGAGGAGGTGCAGGAGAGGGTCAAAGAATCCTTAAAACTAAAAGCGAAAAACGAAAAATTTTCTCATTATTTACCCACTGTCATCGCGAGCGAGCGCCAGCGAGCGTGGCGATCCCGTTGATAACGAACGTCCGCTATTCACGGGATTGCCCCTGATATCCGTGCGGGACAGGCACTGCCTTCGGCCTCGCAATGACACACAAATTGTCATCGGAGCGAGCGTGCCTGTTCTGGCAAATGCCGTGAGCGGCCCCGAGGACAACGAACGTCTGTTATTAATGGGATTGCCATGTCGTTCGCTGACGCTCACTTCTCGCAATGACAGCGTTGTTCTCGGGATTATACGGCCTTAAAAGATGTTTGTATTTATCTCTGATTCCTAATTCCTAATTTTTTGTTTAATTATCACTACGCATCACATGTTATAAGTAATTAATTTTTATTTATGGAAAATCTTATTAAACAAATTGAAGGTTTACGAGAACGAATTAATAAAACTTATAATCTTTTAGATATTGATGGTCAAGAAAGTGAAGCAAGGGACATGAGACGCGAATTAAATAAACCGGGAGTTTGGAGTGATCGTGAACGCGCAATTAGTTTAAGTAAAAAAGCTGAGGAATTAGAAAAAGAGGTCGCCACTTGGAAAAATTTAAAAAAGGAAATTTTAGAATTAGAGGAATTGGTGGCTTTAGCCCAACATGAAGAAGACAATTCTTTAGAAGAGGAGGCGCGTCAAAAGTTTAAAGAATTACGAAAGAGATTTGAAAAGTTAGAGTTTTTTATTTTATTGTCTTCTCCTTATGATAAAAATAATGCTATTTTATCAATTCACGCTGGCACAGGCGGAGTAGACGCCCAAGACTGGTCTGAAATTTTGGAAAGAATGTATTTAAGATTTATTGAGAAAAAGGGGTGGCAAGCAGAAATTTTAGATAGAATTCCCGGCAGTGAGGCTGGGATTAAAAAAGTTACTATAAAAATAAATGGTCGTTGGGCTTATGGTTATTTGCGAGGTGAAACCGGAGTTCATCGTCTGGTCCGCATTTCTCCTTTTGACGCTGAGGCTATGCGCCACACCTCTTTTGCTTTAGTGGAAGTTATTCCTGAAATTCCAGAGGCTAATGATATTGAGATTAAGGAAGAAGATTTACATATAGATACCTTTCGTTCTTCTGGCGCTGGCGGGCAACATGTCAACAAAACAGAAAGCGCTGTTCGTATTACCCATAAGCCAACAGGAATTGTTGTTTCTTGTCAAAGTAGGCGATCACAACATCAAAACAAAGAAACAGCTTTAAAAATTCTAAAATCAAAAATACATAGACTAGAGGAGGAAAAAAGAAAGGCAAGAGAAAGAGAGTTGAGGGGAGAAGCAAAAAAAGCAGAGTGGGGCAAACAAATACGTTCTTATGTAATGCAACCATATAAAATGGTAAAAGATCATCGCACCAAATATGAAACCCAGGATATAGACAGCGTTCTAAATGGAGAGTTAGACGATTTAATAGAAGCATATTTGCGTTGGAGTTTAAAGTAATGTTTTTTAGATGTTTAAATTAAGTAGGTCTAAAACATTTCAGGTTTGTAGTTTAGTATTTATCTTTGGAATTGCTATCTCTTCATTTTTGCCAGTGAGCATTCGTCAATTTAGTTTATATTTTTTTGCCATTTTTATTTTTAGTTTGGTTGCCAGCATTTTATTTTGGCGTACTAAATTAGCAATTTTTCTTTTGATAATATCATCTTTGTTTTTTGGTTTTTGGCGTTATAGCTTGTCTTTACCCGTTTTGTCGCCAGATTATGTTTATTATTATAATGAAAGAAAAATTGATTTAGTGGGGCAGGTGATAGAGGCTAGAACAAAGGGAAAAATTCAAAAAATTAAAATAGATAAAATTAGAGGGTTTAAAGGAAAAGTTTTGGTAATTACTAATTTGTATCCAAGATATTATTATGGAGATATTTTAAGATTAGAATGCCACTTAAAACCACCACAATCATTTAAAAATTTTGATTATCCAAGATTTTTAGCCCAAGATAATATTTATTCTCTTTGTTATTATCCTGAGATTTCTTTTTTAGGACAAAACAAAAATTCAATTTATTTTTACCTTAATAAATTTAAGCAAAAATTAAGTAAGATAATAAATTATAATTTGGGCGAACCAGAGTCCAGTTTAGTTAACGCTATTATTTTAGGCAACAAGGATAATATTCCAAAATTTTGGCGCGAAAAATTTTTTTGTATTGGTATAGGCCATATTTTAGCAATTTCAGGAATGCATATAGGTATTTTGGCCACTATTTTGATGTTTGTTTTTATTGAGTTAGGGTTATGGCGCAAGACTGCTTTTTGGTTATCTAGTTTATTTATATTTTTGTATATTATTTTAATAGGCGCGCCTGCTTCAGCTGTGCGTGCTGGGGTGATGGGCTTTTTAGTGCTTTTAGCTTTAAGTTATGGCCGTCTGAGAAATATTACTAATTCTTTGCTTTTAGCTCTTTTGATTTTATTGCTTATAAACCCTAAATCATTACGAGACGATGTTGGTCTTCAATTGTCTTTTTTAGCTGTTTTAGGTATAGTTTATTTTTATCCATTTTTTAATAAAATTTTAGAAGATAAAATTAAACATTGGAGAATTTTAGATTTTTTTTGGAAAATTTTTTGTATTTCTTTGGCTGTTCAAATCACAATTTGGCCAATAAGTTTATTTTATTTTTCAAGAATATCTTTAATTTCAATACTATCTAATTTATTTGTTGTAGGAGCACTTCCAATAATTATTAGTCTAGTATTGGCAGCTTTTCTGTTTTATATAGTTTTACCCCAAATGTCGTCCTTATTGTTTTTAGTAGTAAAATTTTTATTAGATTATATAATGGCAGTAAGTGATTTGTTTTATAAAATGCCTTATGCCTGCATTGGAGGCAGTATTAATTTGTTTTTTATGTTTGCTTATTATTTAATTTTATTTATAATAATTTTAAAATTAAAAAAGGCTAGCCTAAGCTAGCCTTTTATATTTATAGTTCTTCATTTTCTTTAATTTCTTCTACGCCGCCAATTGAAAGTATTAGAAAAAATAGAAAAGCAAATATAAAAGTAATTGGAAATAGTAAGTAAAATAGCCAGTCGCCACCATAAAAACAATCTCTAAATAGTTCCTTTTTGGTCATTTTTTTGGCCATTTTTTCCTCCTTTTAATTTTTTTTTAAAGTGCTATAATATATTATGTAATTTGTAATTAGTAAATATTTTTCTATGAAAAAGAAGAAGATAGCAAAACTTATTTGGACTATTTTAAGTATAATGATTATTTTTACAATGATTTTGTGGACTATTGGTTTTGTATTTATGTAAATTTTACAATAATTTTTAAAAAATGTCAAATAGAGAAAATAATTATCAAAAAATTTGGCAAATTAAAAAGCCGGCAGATAAACATTTTATTCAAAAACACCCTAATTTAAATAGGGTGATTTTGCAATTATTATATAATAGAGAAATAAAAGAAAAAGAAGAGATAAGAAAATTTTTAGAACCTGATTATAAGATTGATCTTTTTGATCCTTTCTTGTTTGCTAATATGAATGAAGCTGTTGATTTAATTATTAAACACATAAAGGCACAAAATAAGATTGTAGTATATGGCGATTATGATGCTGACGGTATAACAGCCTCAGCACTCTTAGTAAAAGCATTGTCAATTTTGCACGCCAAGGTTGATGTCTATATACCATATCGTGTAGAAGAAGGTTATGGGCTTAATAAAAAAGCAATTAAATATATTGCCCAAAATAAGACTAAGTTGATAATTACAGTTGATACAGGTATTCGTAATAAAGAGGAAATTGAGTATGCGAAGAAATTAGGTGTAGACATTGTTTTAACAGATCACCATTTTATCCCCAAAGAGGAAGAGTTGCCCCCTTGTTTAATTATTAATCCGATACTTGAAGAAGAAAAATATCCTTTTAAGTTTTTAGCTGGCGTTGGCGTAGCATTTAAATTGGCCACGGCTATTATTAGTCGCGCTAAACTTGACAAATCTACCAAAAACAAAATTGAAAGACGACTATTGGATTTGGTAGCAGTTGGCACAATAGCTGATTGCGTATCGCTTTTGGGAGAAAACAGAATTTTGGCAAAATATGGCCTAGAAGAGTTAAATAATACAAAAAATATAGGATTACAAGAGTTAATTAAGGCAACTAGTATACAAGACAGCAAGATTGATTCTTGGAATGTTAGCTTTCAAATAGCCCCAAGACTTAATGCGGCTGGCAGGATGGATCATGCCAACACAGCTTTTGAACTTTTGGTTACAAATAATCGTGAAGAGGCATCTGTTTTGTCACGACGCCTTAATGACAAAAATCAACAAAGACAAGAAGTAACAGAAGAAATAATTCAAGAGGTAGAAGATCAACTAAAAAACCAGAAAGAGGAAAAGATTTTGATAGGTATTAGCAAAAAGGAGCAAGCCTGGAATGAGGGTGTTATTGGTTTAGTTGCCGGCCGCATTACGGAGAAATATTATAAACCAACTCTGATTATTTCTTGCGCCCGAGATGAGTGGCGTGGATCAGGGCGCAGCATAGAAGAATTTAATTTAATTAAAGCTATTGAAAATTGTAAAAGTATTTTAAATAAATACGGTGGACATCGCCTTGCTTGCGGTTTTGGCGTGAGCGACAGAAATCTGGGATTATTTATTGATAAAATAAGGAGGATAGCAAACAAAGAATTAGAAGGGATTGATTTAAGACCAAAATTGACAATTGAAACAGAGTTAAACTTAGATGACATAACAGAAGATTTAATAAAAGAAATAGAAAGGCTTGCTCCATTTGGCCAAGACAATCCTCGTCCTATGTTTTTAAGCAGGTCTGTTTCAATAGTTGATATTATAAATATGGGTTTAAATAATGAGCATATTAAATTAAGGTTGCGGGGAAGAGAATCAAGATTGATTGACGCTCTTGGGTTTTATCAAAGCGAAAAGTGGAAAAACATAAAAATCGGTGATATAATTGATATAGTATATTATTTAGAGATGAATAGTTTTAACGGTTATTCTACACCGCAATTAAAAATTATTGATATATGTCTACAAAAAAATTAATTATTTATACAGATGGAGGAGCTAGAGGCAATCCGGGACCAGCAGGAATCGGAGCAGTTATTTATGACGAAAATAATAGATTATTAAAAGAAATATCGGAATATATTGGCGAAGCTACTAATAACCAGGCTGAATACAGAGCAGTTATTGCCGCTTTAGAAAAGGCACATAAATTAGGTGCTGAAGAAGTTGTTTTTTATCTTGATAGTGAATTGGTAGTGAAACAACTTAGAGGAGAATATAGAGTAAAGAATAAAGACCTGGCTTCTTTGTTTGTGCGTGTTCATAATTTGAAATTAAATTTTCGCAAAATTCAATTTTTTCATATACCTAGAGAAAAAAACAAGGAGGCTGATAAATTGGTCAATAAAGCAATTGATTTAGCTATTTCTCAACGGGGAGGAACAATGCTTTTAGTTACAATATTGGTTTTGGCAAGTATTTTAACTATTATATTAGGTTTAAATGATATTGTGAGAAATAATTTACAATTTGTAAAAATGCAAGATGATTCTACTCGTGCTTATTTTGCCGCAGAAGCTGGAGCAGAAAGGATTTTGTGGGAAATAAGAGAAAATGATTTTAATATACAGTCTTGTAATATAGGCGATTTCATATGTTTTGATAGTATTGGGGACATAAATGGATGCGCAAATATTTGTTTATCTCCTTATACTGACACTCAAACATTAAACAACAATGCCCAGTACAAATTACAATATGACAACAACGGAGATGTTATTGTAAGATCTTTTGGTTATTATAAAGATGTAGGCAGAGTTGTAGAAATTAGTTATTGATTTGTTTTATAAACTTTAAACCAATAATCAGGATATTTTTTTAATAAATAAAATTTAGGCAAAAGGAACCAATATAATTTTTTGTTTTTATCAGTTGTAAACTTGTATTTTAGAACAGCTATTTAATTTATTAATTTAAAATATATGGCTAAAATTAAAAAAGCAATTTTTCCAGTCGCTGGTTTTGGTACTAGATTTTTGCCAGCAACTAAAGCGCAACCTAAAGAAATGCTTCCAATAGTTGATAAGCCAGTAGTACAATATTTAGTAGAAGAAGCAGTTGAGGCCGGAATTGAAGAAATAATTTTTGTTACTGGTCGCGGCAAAAGATCAATTGAAGATCATTTTGATCACTCTTTTGAGCTTGAATATAATCTAGTTGAAAATCATAAAGACGAACTATTAAAAAAAGTAAGGGAAATTAGCAGTTTAGCTAAATTTTCCTATGTTCGCCAGCCACTACCCTTGGGAGATGGGCACGCTGTCCATTGCGCGGCTCATTTAGTCAGCAACGAACCAGTATTGGTAATGTTCGGCGACAGTCTTTATAATAGTTCAAAAGTGCCGCCTGCTAAGCAACTAATTGATGCTTTTGAGAAATATCAATATCCTATTATTGGTCTAGATGAGGTTGATAGAGAGGATGTAAATAAATTTGGTGTTGTGGATGGAAGATTTATTGAAGATGATATATTACAGATTGACAAAATAATTGAAAAACCAAAGATTGAGGAGGCCCCTTCCAATTTGGTGTCAGTGGGAAAATATGTTATTAC
>JALSMD010000103.1 GCA_026987855.1 Candidatus Falkowiibacteriota bacterium
TGTATATATTTTGTCCACTAGTTATAGTTTCTAACCTTGATAGTGTTTTCTCATCCAAAATTTTAATATCAGTAATAATTACATCGCCGCTACCTCTTCTATCTACTCGTTTTTTTATAGGAATTTTAGCGTCGTTTTTTACATTATTAAGATATCTTTTAATAACCTCTTCCGTTTTTCCAATCATTTCAACCCTCCCATTTTTTAGTAAAATACATTTTTTGCACAAATTTTGAATCGCGCCCATATTATGGCTCACAAAAAGAATAGTGCGCCCTGATTCTTTTATAACTTCATCCATTTTTCCCAAACATTTTTTTTGGAATTCTACATCACCAACTGCTAATACCTCATCAACTAATAAAATATCAGGATCCATATGTGCGGCTACGGAAAAAGCTAAACGGACATACATCCCAGATGAATAACGTTTTACTGGGGTATCAATAAATTTTTCAATACCAGCAAATTCCACTATACTATCAAATTTATCATTTATTTCTTTTTTTGTCATCCCTAAAATAGCTCCATTAAGGAATATGTTTTCTCTGCCAGTTAACTCAGGATGAAAGCCGGTTCCAACTTCTAGAAGTGAAGACACTCTTCCTTTTAGTCTAATTTCCCCAGTAGTAGGAGGGGTAATTTGTGAAAGTATTTTCAAAAGCGTTGACTTGCCAGCGCCATTATGGCCAATTATGCCGACTGCCTCACCGCGTTCAACCGTAAAATTAACATCTTTTAATGCCCAGAACTCTTCCTTACCAACCCTGCCCACAACTTCTTTTGCTTTGTGTTTTAAAAAGGAAAAAGGCCTTTTAGCAACATTAGTTAGAACATCGCGTAAGGCAATATAACCCCCTTTATAGCGGGTTATATTGTATTTTTTTGATATATTTTTTACTTCAATAATATTATTAGTCATAAAGTCAAAAGTCAGAAAGTCTATAAAGTCTAAAATCTAAGACCCGTAAAGTTATAAAGTTTTTATAAATCCTGATAACAATTTTGAAATTTCAACAGATAAATTATAATATTCTCTAAATTGTTTTTCTGATAAATATTTAAATTCTAGTGCTAAATAAAGCATAGATCTTACCTCTCCACAGGAACCTTTGGCTATAAATAAAAAATACTTAAATTCCTTATCTCCTTTTCTTTCAAATCCTTCAGCAATATTATTCATTATCGAAACAGATGCTTTTTGGATTTGGTTTTTAAATTCGAAGTCTTTACAATTTTTGAATTCCCTATAAATTCTTATAGTTAAAATTTTTGCTTTTTGCCACGCTATTACGTCTTCAAATTTTTTTATTTTCATACTTTTAACTTTATGGGCTTTATAAACTTTAGACTAATTATACTATATCTGCAAAATATCTTTCTGTTTTTTTGAAATATATTATACCAATAATTAACATTATAAAACAGGCAACTCCAGAGATGAATAACAATAGCCAATTAATTGGCGCATTTCCTAAAATTGCCGCTCTAGCAGCTTTAATAACTCCGGTCATTGGATTTATTGCCAGTATCCAAGAATATTTGCCAGTTATACTAGCCGGGTAGATAACAGGAGTAATAAATAATAATAATTGTATGAAAAAAGGTAGAACATATCGGACATCGCGATATTTTACATTAACAGCCGATAAAAACAAGCCAAGACCAACTGCCGCCATAAAAGTTATTAGCAGTAGTAGGGGCAATATTAAAAGACCAGCTAAGTTGGGAAGATAATGATAATATATCATTAAGCCAACAAGGATGATTGAAGCAATAAAAAAATCAACAAATTTAGTTATTACAGAAGATATTGGAAGAATAAGACGTGGAAAATATACTTTAGTAACAATATTTTTGTTAGCAATTAATGAACTACTTGTTTCTGTTAGTGATGATGAAAAGAATTGCCAAAGCAATAGGCCAGTATAAACGAAAATTGGATATGGTATGCCATCAGAGGGCATTTTGGCAAATTTACCAAAGAAAATACTAAAAACAACCATAGTAATAAACGGCTGAAAAATAGCCCAAGCCACTCCAATAGCAGTCTGTTTGTAGCGAACCTTTAAATCACGCCAGGCAAAAAAATAAAGCAGTTCACGGTATTGCCATATTTCTTTTAGATCATCAATACTAAATGTTTTTTTGGGTTTTATTATGGTTATTGAACTCATATCAACATTTATTATTTTTGTACCAATTGTAAGTAAGTTCTATACCTTTTTTGAGGCTAACTTTATATTTCCACCCTAATTTATTTAAACGACTAACATCAAGAAGTTTTCGTGGTGTCCCATCCGGTTTGCTAGTATCCCAAACAATTTTACCCTCAAACCCAACCACATTTTTAATTATTCCAGCTAACTCTTTAATAGAGATGTCTTTTCCGGTCCCAATATTTATTATTTCTGATTCGTTATAATTGTTCATAAGAAATATACAAGCTTCTGCTAAATCATCAACATATAGAAATTCTCTTCTAGGGCAACCAGTCCCCCAAAGCACGACCTTATTTTTATTGTTTATCTTTGCTTCGTGAAATTTTCTAATTAGAGCTGGAACAACATGAGAGTTTTTTAAATCAAAATTATCATTTGGCCCGTAGAGATTAGTAGGCATTACAGAAATAAAATTAGTATTATATTGTTTATTGTAAGATTCACACATTATTATGCCAGCAATTTTAGCTATTGCATATGCTTTGTTTGTTGGCTCCAATTTACCAGACAATAAATACTCTTCTTTTATCGGTTGTTTAGCAAATTTTGGATATATACAAGAACTTCCCAAGAATAACAATTTTTTGACTTTATTTAAATAAGCATTATGAATAATATTATTTTGGATTGTTAGGTTTTCGTAAATAAAGTTGGCTGGATAAGTATTGTTTGCTAGAATTCCTCCTACTTTGGCAGCTGCTAAAAAAACATATTCTGGTTTTTCTTTTTGAAAAAAGTTAGCTACAGCCACAGAGTCTAGCAAGTCTAATTCTTGTCTTGTTTTTGTGACTAAATTATTATATCCTTGTTTGACTAGACTTCTAATTATTGCTGATCCAACCAATCCTCTGTGTCCAGCAACATAAATTTTAGAATTTTTTTTCATAAATAGAAATTTATATTTCTATTAATTTACAATAATTATTTATTTAGATTCGTTGTCGTAATCTGCTTTAGTCATTATTTCAACTAGTTCATTAAATTTTACTTTTGGTTCCCAACCTAGATGTTTCTTTGCCTTTGAGTAATCTCCAAGAAGAATATCAACTTCTGCTGGACGAAAATACTTTGGATCTATCTCAACAATTATCTTGTTTGTTTTTTTGTCTATTCCTTTTTCATTTAATCCTTCTCCTGTCCAGACAAGATCAAACCCTAGAAGATTAGCAGATTTTTCTACAAATTCTCTAACACTATGCGTTTCACCCGTGGCTAATAAATAATCATCCGGATTTTTTTGTTGCATCATTAGCCATATACCATAAACAAAATCTTTGGCATAACCCCAATCTCTTTTAGCATCTAAATTACCGAGATATAATTTTTCATCTTTGCCTAATTTAATTCTGGCTAACCCACGAGTAATTTTTCTAGTAACAAAAGTCTCTCCTCGTCTGGGGCTTTCATGATTAAAAAGTATACCGTTACAGGCAAAAATATTATAAGATTCTCTATAATTTTTTGTAATCCAATAAGCGTACACCTTTGCGCATGCATAAGGTGATCTGGGATGAAAAGGTGTTGTTTCACGTAAAGGCAATTCTTTTGCCTTACCAAACATTTCGCTTGATGATGCTTGATAAAATTTTGCTTTTATGCCGGCCTCTTTTATGGCATCTAAGATTCTTACAGTGCTTAGTCCAGTGACATCGCCCGTATATTCTGGCAGATCAAAACTGACTCTAACATGGCTTTGGGCTGCCAGATGATAGATTTCGTCTGGTTTAATTTTTTCTAAAAGCCTGTTAATGTTACTGCTATCGGATATATCTCCATAATGTAAATATAGATTAACTCCGTTTATATGAGGATCTTTATATAAGTGATTTATGCGAGAGGTGTTGAAAGTACTAGCACGTCTAATAATGCCATGTACTTCATATCCTTTTTCCAATAACAGCTCAGCTAAATATGAGCCATCTTGGCCAGTAATCCCAGTAATTAGTGCCTTTTTCATATTTTTTTACCATTTATTAATTTTGTTTACAACTCTTTTTTTAAACCTTAGATATGATTTTGTGGCCTTCTTTTCTATTTCGGGGGAAACTAAACGTAATATTTCTTTGCCTAAAATTCTATATTGTCTCCCAACTTTATTAGCCTTAATAAGACCATTTTTAATTAGTCTTTTTAAGGTGCTGTTGCTAATTTTTAATAATTTTTGTGTCTCCTTTGTTGTGTATATTGCATTTGGTTTTATTTCTTCTGTCATATTGGTATTTATTATGAGGTATTTAACTGTTATTTATCATAATAAAGGAGATATTAATAGATGTCAATAGGTGTCAATAAATATCATAATATATATGTTTAATTTTTTGTCTGTTTATTTTGTTAGTATACAAAAACGTCTATATATACAAAAATATAGCAAATAATAATATTGATTTTTTGAAAAACATAGACTAAAATTATTATAAAGAATATAATTAAAAAAAGAACATTGAAAATAAAATAAAATAAAAAAGGAGGAGAAATGTTTAATATAGAAATAATTAAAAAAAGGATTGAAGGGTTTAAGCCAATAAAGACTTGGGAGGTAATGTATTGGGCTCAACAGGAATTAAAACAGGCAGTAAAAAGAGGAGAAAAAGAATTATTTGAGACAATTATCAGTCTGTTACCAAGAGCAATTATTTTAGCGTTAGGAGCTGATACGCATCGCAGTGTTATTTTCCAAGTGAAGGGGGGGGAATATAGTAGAATAGCAGAATGTTTGCCAGAGAGGCACCCGCCACATAAAAATTTCCCTCGATCTGAGATGCCACCCCCACTTAAGGAGCTAATAGACAACGGATATAAAAACATTTACATCACTTCGCCACTTGATGATCTACGAACGGTATATATGAAAAAGTTAATTGAAAGCAAAGAGATAAACGCTATCTATTATACAAAAGTTGATATTCCTAACAGTAAAGTAGCTTATATTTTGGTGGTAGACGCTTTTGGTAAATGTAGGGAAATAGATGATAACGAGCGCCGTTTTTTAGATATATTATGTCAAGTTGTTAAAGAAATAGAAGAGGAAAGGATAGCGTTGGAAAAGGAAATGAATAATGTTGTAGATGATAGAAGGAAAGAAATGGCCATTTTTTTGTTGGGTATGATTCATCATGTAGTTGGCAACAAGGTTATGAGTATTGGCGGCCTGGCAAAAAATCTGCGCAACAAAAATAAACCTATTTTGTTAGAAGCAATTATAAAGGACTCTAAGTTGTTAGAAGGTATACTAAAAGATCTTATTTTTCTGGTAGAAAAATTACGGAAAGGTTTTGTATTGTCTGAATATAGCTTGGGCGCGTTGCTCGGCGATAGAAAAATGAAGGATAAAAAGATAATAACTGATATAGAAAGAGCGCAATTCTTAATAAACAGTTTAACAAAAAAAATTGGTAACAAATATTATAAGGTTGAGGGCTCTGATATAATTTTTCTTGATTGCACTGACGGATCGTTGAAAGAAATAGACAGCTTGATTAAAATAGTAAAGAGAAGAAGAATAGTAGGTAAAAATTGTTGTAATGTATATTCATTAGAAAATTTATCTTTAGCTTTCGCCATAATGATGTTTAGGGAAAGCGGTGGAGACATTGTTGTGGATAAAGAAAAGAAACAAGTAATTATAATATTTTAGTCTTATAGCGGCTGTTTTTACAGCCGCTTTTTATTTGCTATATTTTTGTAAATTTTATATAATATTATTGGAATTATTATTAAACCAATATAAATATTAAACCAATATAAAAATGCATGGTAAAAATAAAAAGACCGTTTTGATAATAGAAGATGATAATGACATTTTATCAATGTATAAAACGAGATTAGAAAAGGATGGTTTTTGTGTTATAACAGCAACTAACGGTAGTGATGGTTTAGAGTTGATAAAAAAAGAAAAACCGGACATAGTTTTACTTGATATTATTCTTCCGCAGATAGATGGTTTTTCAGTTTTAGGCGCTATACGCGATGATAAAAAGACAAGAAATATTCCTGTTATTATTTTAACTAACTTAAGCACAGAAGAAGACAAAATTAAGGGAAAAATTTTAGGAGTAAAAGATTATTTAGTAAAAGCTAGCCTAACACCGAAAGAAGTAAGTAAAAAAATAAAAGAACATATAGGTGGCAATAAATAATTTAACAATAAATCGCATTAAATGAAAATTTATTGCGGTTTATTTAATATTATGAGAGCACTAGATATAAAACATCCAAGAGAAGAAAAAACTTTAATAATCATTAAGCCAGATGCCTTAAACAGAAGTTTGGTAGGAGAAATTATTAGTCGTTTTGAGCGTAAAGGTTTAAAAATTGTCGGCATTAAAATGATTCAATTATCAGATGAAATCTTAAAAGAACATTATGCGCATTTGGCTGATAAACCATTTTTCCCCCGTATTGCTAAATTTATGAAATCTTGGCCAGTGATTGTTATGGTTTTGGAAGGTTTAGAAGCAGTTGAAAGCGTCCGTTTAATTACAGGCGATACTTTAGGCCGAAAAGCAGACGCTGGCACCATTCGTGGTGATTTTTCTATGAGTATTCAAGCAAATATTGTTCATGCTTCTGACTCTGTTGAAAATGCTAAGAAAGAAATAAAGAGATTCTTTAAAGATGATGAGCTATTTAAGTGGGAGAGACTAGACTTGGAAGTTCTTTATGCTGAAGATGAAAGAGAGTAGTTTTTAATGGTGTAGTTGTTAATACTCATCAAGTTACAAAGTATAAATAAAATAAAAATTTATTTTTCATTATTTAATAATTTATTTTTTTATCTTTTTTTGCACATAGCAAATAAAGATAAAAATATAAAAGTATGTCTCAAGAAAAATTTGCTTATTCTAGAGAGGCAGCCAAAATTACTTTAGATAAAGTTTCTTCTTGGGAAGAATTAAATGCGGCTGTTTTAGAGGAAGGAAAACAAAAATTCGCGGAAAAAACAAGAGAGTTATGGAATGATTTTGCTGTATCAGGCGTATTAGTTTTTGATAAAGAAAAAGGAGAAAGAGTATTAAAGCCGTTCACTGACTTAGATGGTAACGTTACTTTAGGAATCTTAAAGAAGGCCGGAATTGATATTAGCAACTTAACATATGTAAAACCGGGGGAGTCGGTAGAAGGAGCTATTAATTTGGATACAGGAGATCAATTTGGTGTTGTTTATAACGAAGATACCTATACAGCTTATTTTGACCATCATAAGAAGGGTGTTGATAAAATAACTTCAACTGCCGAAATTATGTATAAAACAATGGTGGATTTAGGGATGATTAATAAGTCAGATGAAATGGATAGAGTGGTTGAATTTGTGACTAAAATTGATAATCGTCAGTATCCACCCGAAGAATTTTTGCGTAGCGCTAAAACTTTACTGGGATTACAAAGAAGTGTAAAATTTGAACAGTTAGTTAATTATTTTAAAGATCATAAATCTCCTACCGATGAATTAACTCCTGATGAATGGGAGAAATATGGACTTAAAGAAGCAGCTGAAAGACAACAAAGGATAGTCGATGAAGCAATGGCAAAATTGGCTGAAATGGAAAAAGAAGGTAAGGTTGTTGACACTTCTTACGGCAGTTTAGTAATAAATGAAAATAATGAATTAAAGGTTGGCTCTTCAGCTGCTTATGTTAGGCATGACGGTATTATTAATATTAGTCCGGGAAAAAGTTTTGCTATAACATTAAGAGATAAAGAATTAGATGAGAATAAATTACGAGAGAAACTAGGAGATAAATTTCAAGGTAAGATTATTAGAGGTAAAATGTGGATTTATAATGATAAAGAGCCACTAAAATTAAGTTTAGATGAGATTATAGATGCTTTGAAATAAAAATTTTAGGAGAATTTTTTACCCCAGACATTTTTTAAAAAAGAAAAATATTTTCTTGTTATTATTTTTATTATTTTTGACTATTGATAGTTTATAAATTAGATAGGTACGATATTCCTAAATAATTTTAATAGATTTTCGTTTTTGTTGACAAAAAAATAATTTCTTGTTAAAATTTATTAAAAATAAAAAAAACAAGAATGAACAAAGCCATCCAAACAATTTACAGCACAATTATTATTGCTATTATTATAGCAATTATTGTGCCTTGTTTGGGCGGCTTTAATTAGATTAATTATAAAAAGTTCAAGTTAAGATAGAAAAGCCGCCCAGAAGGGCGGCTTTAAAATTTACAAAAAAAGGAGGGTAATAAAATGGTTCATTATAACAACTTGTCTTACAATGATGATTTAAAGCGCTTCTTAAAAGAAACACTTTCTAGAGAAAAGTCGTTTTATTGTTATGTTTATTATTTAGAAGAAAATGAAGTAATACTGTATAGTAAAAAAAGTATTAGAAGCAGTATAGATGTTGATGACTTATGTTGTTTAGTGGCCGGCGCCGAGTCTCTTTATCGAGACAATATTTTTCTTGTTATTTCTTTGGTTGCAAATTTAAGTAAAGACATCTTAGCTTTAATAAACACAGAAGATGTTATTTTTTTGGAGAAACACAAAAATATCAAAATACTGAAATTAACAGACAAAAAATTAGATGCCAAGGAATTGTTTTTTTAGGTTATATAAATCGCCCCGTTAGTTAACGGGGTTGTTTTTTTGTAAAAATAAAGATAAAATTTTAATAGCACTAAGTATTTATTAACAAATAAATGATTAAAAAAAGTGTTGATATAAAAAATTCGCGAGTTTTTTACTACCAAAGCGATGACTACAATCCTAATGGATGCTTAGTTTTTTTGCATGGCTGGGGAGCAAATATTGAAATTTTTAAACCTGTTTTAGAGAAATGTAATAATTATATTGATCTTGATCTGCCGTGTTTTGGGTTGAATAAAAATATAGAAGATAAAGACTGGGATATTTTTAAATATGTTGATTTTTTGAAAAATTTTTTAGAAGAATTAAATATTAAGGACCCAATTTTAGTGGGGCATTCTTTTGGAGGTGCTATTGTGGCTAAATATTGTTCTTTGGGAGGGAGAGCGAAAAAGATTGTGTTGGTGTCTAGCGCCGGCATCC
>JALSMD010000104.1 GCA_026987855.1 Candidatus Falkowiibacteriota bacterium
ATATGGTTTGAGTTATTCTTTACAAATAAATTTTACGCTATCATCTTTGTTTTTAACATCTTTTATTATTTTTTTAATCATTCCAGAAGTAATATCGCGTCCCCCTAATCCAACAATAAAACTTTGAACCTTGCTGGTGCGCAGTTTACCAAAAGGACCAGTTTTTCCTTGAGTTACATTCTTGATTTCTAATGCTAGAGGACCGGTGGACCCGAGTGAAATTGCCTTTTCTACTACGGCTACATATTTAGTTTTTTCAACTACTTTTAAAATTTCTTTGGCTGGGAAGGGCCTAAATGTTTTGATTTTAAGAACACCTACTTTATTACCAAATAAGCCAGTATTTTTTACTTGTTCATCAACTACGTCTTTGATTGTACCTACTAATGAGCCCATAGCAACAAGAATAGTTTGAGCGTCGCGAGGTCCATAATATTCAATTAAGCCGTTATTTATTTGTGTCATTTTCTCATTTTTTTTAGTAAAATCGCCTAAAATTTTGCGATATTTTTTATATTCTTCATTAATTATATTTTGAGCTTGTTCTAAATCTTTATGTAGATTCTCACGAATTTCCATATAGTAGTCAGGGGAGGCAAATGTGCCTAAGGATACAGGACGAGATGGGTCTAGATATTGCCCTTTTTTTGGTTTATAATCAGGAAGAAATTTTTTAATTTGAGATCTGCTAGGGACTTTAACTGGTTCATAAGTATGTGTTAAAACAAAACCATCAATATTAACCATAACTGGAATTTTTGTAGCCTCTGCTATTTTATAAGCTAAAATGTGTTGTTCTACAGCTTCTTGATGGTTTTCAGCGTAGAACATAATCCAGCCGGCATCTCTGATAGTCATCGCATCTTGATGGTCATTCCAGATAGTAATAGGGGCTGACACTCCACGATTAGCGCAGGTAAGCACAACAGGCAATCTCATTCCAGCAATGTTAAATAAAACCTCCGTCATTAAAAGTAAGCCTTGCGAACTTGTAGCAGTATAAACGCGTACGCCTGTTGCACTTGCTCCAGCTACAATTGAGGCAGCTGCAAACTCGCTTTCAGCACGGATATATTCATAATTAGCCTTGCCGTCAGCTTTTAATTTAGCTAAATCTTCCACAATATGGGTTTGCGGCGTAATTGGATAGGCTGAAATTACAGCTGGTTTAATGTTATTAATGGTTTGGGCTATAGCTTGTGAACCTTCTAATATTTGTCTCATAAGATTATTGTTTAATTATTTATTTTCTAATTCCATTTTTATACATTTGGCAGGGCATTCAGTAGCACAAAGACCACAACCCTTGCAATAATTATAGTCAGTTTTTGGCTTGAGTTTGCCGTTTTTGCTTTGCATTTTAATACAACCCTCTGGGCAAATGCGAGAACATACACCACAACCAACACATCTATCTAAATCGGTTTTTGGCTTAAATGTTCTCCAGCCCCCAGTTTTATTTTTCGTAGTTGAAGCAGGTTTAGCGGCTAAGTTGATCATATTATTATGAGTTATGAATTAAGGATTATAAATAAAATAGGTTTAATACTACTTTATAAGGATTATAAGTTATTAGTCATATACGATCTTTCTATTGCTTTAATATTTTTATTTATTATTTCACTACCTTTATTAGCAAATTTTTGCTTTATAGCTTTTTTAAGAGATTCTAAAGTAATTAAATTAGTTTTACGGGCAAAAGTGCCTAAAATTACTGTATTAACAATGTTGCGTCCTATTTCTTCCAAAGCAATTTTAGTAGCATCAACAACATAAATATTTCTAGGCGGCAAATTTATATTTAATTTTTCCTTTGGTTTGGCAGAATTAATAATAGCTTGCGTTTTAATATTACATCCTTTTGTAACATCAACCGTGCCAAGAAGTGAGGCGTCTTGGATTATTAAAATGTCTGGATGTATGACATGCTCCCTTGTTCTAATTGGTTTATCATCAATACGAGCAAAGGCTTCTATTGGCGCGCCAGTGCGCTCTACGCCAAAAGAAGGAAATGCTTGTGCCTCTTTACCATCATAAAAAGCCGCAATAGCTATCAATTCAGAAGCCGTAACTACTCCTTGGCCTCCGCGGCCATGAATTCTTATTTGGACCATATTTTTTTGTTTATGAATTAGAAAAAATCAAAATATAAAAATAAGCTTTTTATTTCTTTAATTATAGTTTTTTAATAATTTTATTGCTTCTATTAACACATTATATGGAACATCGCCTTCTATTTTATACCCATTTATAAATATGGTTGGCGTGCCTTTAATTTCAAGTTTTAGACCATCTTCATAATCTTTTTTAATTTGGTTTATATATTTTTTACTTTCAAAGCAATATTCAAAACGCCCAACATCCAAGCTCATTTGTTTTGCTAGGTTAAATATATCTTCTTTGGTTTTTATTTTTCCTTGATTAATAAATAGTTTGTCATGCATTATCCAAAAGAATCCTTGTTCGCCAGCACAACGTGCTGCTAAAGCCAAATCCATTGAATAATTAGATATTACAGGAAAATCTCTAAATATTATTTTAACATCTTCTTTATAATTTGTACTAATTTCTCTGATTTTAGAAAAAAAATTTTTACACATCGGACAAGCAAAATCAGCAAAATAGACAATTGTCACTTTGGGATTAGCTGCTCCCAACCAATAGTTGTTATTATTTCCTTCAGCATTATATTGTTTTTGTGATTTAAAATTAGGAAGATAAGGATTATTAATTTCTTTAACAAGATCTTTTATATACAAAGAAAAAGCAAACAAAAAACTCAGGACTAAAATTAAAATAAACAGACCTGATATTTTCCACCATTTTATTTTTTTTAGTTTGCTTGAAGGAGGCATTAGTGGTAAGATATAATTAAAATATGAACTCACAACTCATAACTCGTAATTTTGGATTGGTGATTTTAGATATTAGATATTAAAATACATTTTATTTTAATTTTATTACGAATTATGAGTTTATGCGAATTTAATTTTATTATACCATTTTTTTGTAAACAATAAAAGCTATGAAGTTGTTATCTTGGAATGTTAATGGAATTAGGGCAGTTATACGCAAAGGGTTTTTAGATTTTTTAAAAAAAGAAAAGCCAGATGTGATTGCTTTGCAAGAAATTAAAATAAATAATAAAGCTAGAACAAAGCACAGCTTTGATTTTTCTGATTATATAGAATTTTGGAATTTTGCCGAACGCCCAGGATATAGCGGAACAGCTATTTTAATTAAAGAAAACGTATCAAAAAAATATCTTATTTCTAATGCTGTTATCAATGGAATAGGGATAAAGGAGTTTGATTGTGAGGGGAGAATACAAACATTAGAGTTTAAGAATTTTTATTTTGTAAATATTTATTTTCCTAATTCTGGCCCTGAACTGATTAGGCTTGATTATAAATTACGTTTTAATGCAGCTGTATTCAAGTATTTAAAAAAACTAGAAAGAAAAAAGCCAGTGATTATTGCTGGGGATTTTAATGTAGCTCACGAAGAAATAGATATTGCGCGCCCCAAAGAAAATATTGGTAATGCTGGTTTTACTTATGAAGAACGAGAATGGATGACGAAATTTATTAAAGCAGGTTTTGTTGATGTTTTTAGGTATATGCATCCAAATAAAGTAGAATATTCTTGGTGGAGCTATCGTGCCAAAGCTAGAGAGAGAAATATTGGCTGGAGGATTGACTATTTTCTAGTTTCTGTTAAGATAATTAAACACATAGAAAAGTCATTTATTTTAAATAATGTATATGGCTCTGACCATTGTCCTGTAGGAATTATTTTTAAATAAGTTTTATTTTAATAATATGTACATTAAAATAAAAAAGGAGGGGAAAATTTATGTGCGAATTTTGCAAGGAATGGCCGCGGAGGTATGATTTACGAAATAGTAGTGTAGATTGTTTTGTATGCGAAAGGTGTGGCATCATCTGGTTTAGAAAAAGAACACTGAAAGGCGATGTTTGGTACAATGAAAAAGGAGAGAAATTTGCTATAAAAAAAGAAGTAGAAGAGGATAGTTTTTGCTATCATTTCACCACCTAGCCCCCTCAAAGCTCCTTTTAATTTATAAAATTTGGAGCCCGAATTTATTCGGGCTTTTGTCTTGCTAAAATTAGAGAAATATATTACATTATAGATAGTTTAAAAATTTAAATAATGAACAATAGTTGAGCTAGAATGATTTGAGTTTATATAAATTAGGAATCAGGAGTTGATTATATTCCTTATTCCTAATTCATAATTCCTAATTCGTAATTTTATGTTAAGAACTCATACTTGTGGCGAATTAACAAAAAAAGATGTTGGCAGAGAGGTAGAATTATCAGGTTGGGTTCACAGCCGCCGAGACCACGGAGGTATTATTTTTATTGATTTAAGAGATAGGTATGGCATTACTCAAATTACTTTTGATCCTTCTTCAAAAGTAGCCGATTCTCTAAAGATAAAAAAAGCGTGGGAAGAAGCAGACAGATTAAGAAATGAGTGGGTCATTAACGTAAAAGGAAAAGTAGTGGCCAGACCCGATAATATGATTAACCCAAAATTAAAAACTGGTGAAATAGAAGTAGAAGTATATGAGTTAAATATTTTAAATAAATCTAAAACCCCACCCTTTGAACTAAATGAAGAAAAATTTCATAATGTTAAAGAACAGATTCGGCTAAAATATCGTTTTATTGATTTAAGAAGACCCGAAATTCAAAAATTACTAGATTTAAAGGATAAATTTATTCGCCATATAAGAAAATATTTTTATGATAAAGGTTTCACGGAAATTCAGACCCCAATTCTAGCTAACTCTTCACCAGAGGGGGCGCGTGATTTTTTGGTTCCATCCCGTTATTATCCGGGTAAATTTTACGCTTTACCTCAAGCTCCACAACAATTTAAGCAACTTTTGATGGTTGGAGGTCTTGATAAATATTTTCAGATAGCTCCTTGTTTTAGAGATGAGGATCCAAGACAGGATAGGCATTATGGTGAATTTTATCAATTAGATATGGAGATGAGTTTTGTAGAACAGGAAGATATTTTTAATATTATGGAGCCATTAATGATTGAATTAACAGAAAAGTTTAGTAATAAAAAAATAACCGGCTTAAAAGATGGGAAATTCTTGCGTATTCCTTGGAAAGAGGCAATGAATAAGTATGGAACAGATAAACCGGATTTAAGATTTAATTTAGAAATAAAAGACATCACAGAAATGGTAGAAGGTTGCGGATTTGGTGTTTTCGCTAACGCAATTAAAGACGGTGGCATTGTTCACGCTCTTAAAGTTGATAAGGGGGCACAATTTACAAGAAAAGAAATTGATGAGTTAACTGAGTTAGCTCAAAGCAAAGGCGCAAAAGGTCTTGCTTATATTGTGATTAAGCCGAATAATGTTTTACAATCCCCAATAATTAAATTTTTAGGAGAAGAACTAGCGCAAGATATCGTTAGAAGAGTAGAGGCTCAAGAAGGCGATATTATATTTTTTGGTGCTGATAAATGGGAAATTGTTTGTGCTAGTTTAGGAGCCGTGCGTGATAAATGTGGCGAAAAATTGGGTTTGAAGGATAATAATAAAGCAGTTTGGTGTTGGATTGTTGATTTTCCAATGTATGAAAAAGGAGAAGACGGCGAGAGAGAAATAGATTTTAGCCATAATCCTTTTTCTATGCCCCAAGGAGGTTTGGAAGCTTTAGAAAATCAGAATCCATTGGAGATTTTAGCATGGCAATTTGATTTGGTTTTAAATGGATTTGAAATTTCATCGGGAGCAATTCGTAACCATAATCCAGAAATAATGTATAAAGCTTTTGAAATAGCTGGATATACCAAAGAAGAGGTTGATAATAAATTTGGCGCTATGATTAGAGCTTTTAAATATGGTGCGCCTCCTCACGGAGGTAATGCTCCTGGAATAGACCGCTTGCTAATGGTTTTAAATGATTTGGGTTCTATCCGTGATATTTATGCTTTTCCAAAAGATGGTCAGGGACGTGATTTAATGATGAATTCTCCAAGTGAAGTTAATAAAAAACAATTAGATGAATTAAACATTGAAATAAAAGAAGAATAAATGATTAAAACAAGTTTGAATAAATAAAACAAGAGCGCCTTACTCTTGTTTTTTTATTTAAATATGTTTTAATAAAATAATAATATAATATAGATGTAAAATATTATGAAGTTTAGTTTATCATGGCCAATAATAGGAAATAACCATATTACAGAATATTTGTCCCGTCTTATTCAGCAAAAAGATTTAGACGGAACATATATTTTTACTGGCCCTTGCGATTTAGGAAAAACAACTTTAGCTTATTATTTTGCCCAAAGTGTTTTATGCGATAACTATAGGAAGGGCCAAGGGACTTTGCCTTGTTGCCTCTGCGAGTCATGCCGAAAAATTAATTTAACAAAAAAATATATTAAACAGACAGACAGCTTAGAACAAAGCTTACATGGTGATTTTCATATTGTTAGAAAAGCTAAAGACAAAAAAAATATTTCTATTTCTCAAATACGTGAACTGATTAACACCTTGGGAATGGGATCATTTTTGAATTCTTACAAAATTGGCATTATTAAATATGCTGAAGATCTAAGCGAAGAGGCTGCTAACGCCTTTTTAAAGACATTAGAAGAGCCTAAAAGAAGAGTGATTATTATTTTAATAACAAATCATATAGAATATTTGCCAAAAACAGTTGTTTCTAGAAGCAGAGTTTTAAATTTTCAATTAGTGAATCCTGATGTTATTTACGATTATTTAATTCAAAAATATAATATAACGCGGAGTAAGGCCAAAAATTATTCGCATTTATCTTTAGGAAGACCAGCCTTGGCTGTAAAGTTTTTGGAAAATCAGAATTTCTATGATGATTATTTTGTTAAAGCCGATATTTTATTTTCTATAATCAAGAGGGACACTAATGAATCTTTAAAAAAAATAGAACAGATATTTAATAATAAGGTTGTAGGACAAGAAAATGTTGCAAAAGCAATAGAGGTTGTTAGAATATGGCAAGGTATTGCAAGAGATTTATTGTTGTTCAAGTTAAAACAGAGAAGATTAATTCAGCACGAAATGGCCATTACTGAACTTAAACAAGCAGAGCTTAATATAAATATCAGAGATTTATTAAAATTGTTATCATCTTTAGATAAAGCTATTGAATATTTAAAAGCTAATGTTAGCCCTAGGATAGCTTTAGAAAGTGTAGTTTTAGCTATTTAATTTGTATAAAACATAAATTAAAATCTAAAATGTTTTTTGCTTAAAAAAGGAAAGTAAGCTATAATAAAAATAGCTAAAAAATAAAGCGAACATATGTCTAGATGTAAAAGTAGAAAAGCTATTAAAGCTAAAAAAACTGCTAATAAAAAAATTAGCAAAATTAAAAAAACAAAACTTTCTGCTAAATTAATAAAATATTTAGAAAAGGCAGATGTCAAATACAATGTGTTAGAGCACAAGACCGTTTTTACTGCTATTGATGCTGCTGCTACAATGAAAAGAAAATTAAATGAAATTGCTAAATCTTTGTTGGTGAAAGTTGATAAAAATTATTATATTGTAGTGGTTCCTGCTGATAATAACGTAAATTTTGAAAAATTAGGAAAAATAATCTCCAAAAAAGAGAATAAAGATGTTAAGGTTGTAAAAATACCTAGCGAGAAAATAATGGAAAAAGTACTAAAAGTAAAAGCAGGAGCTATTAGCGCCTTTGGCAGTTTGTACAAATTGCCAGTAATAGTTGATAAAAAATTGACAAAAATTAAAAAAGCAGTCTTTAGTGGAGGTAGTTTTAATCATTCAATTGAAATGGCAGTTAAAGATTTTGTAAAATTGGAAGACGCTATTTTAGGAAGTTTTAGCATTAAGAAAAAAATTAAGAAGAGCACTACTAAAACAGAAAAAACTAAAAAGACAAAGAAACAAAAGACACACAAGAAAAAATAATTTTATAAATTATAAATATGTTTTTTACTTTAATTACATTTTTAATAGTTTTAAGTATTTTGGTATTCGTACATGAGTTGGGTCATTTTTTAGCCGCTCGTTATTTTAGTGTAAAAGCCGAAGAGTTTGGCTTTGGTTTTCCTCCTCGTGCAATTGGATTTTATAAAGATTTTAATGGAAAATGGAAGAAAGTCAGAGGCAACAAAGAGGTTAGGGATGCGGCTGATACTATCTGGTCTTTAAATTGGATTCCTTTGGGAGGATTTGTAAAAATTAAAGGTGAGGATGGTGGAAATAATGATCCTGATAGTTTCTCTACTAAAAAGGCATGGCAAAGGGCAATCATTTTATTAGCGGGAGTAACAATGAATATTCTTTTGGCAGCTGTTTTATTCTCTTTTGGTTTTATGATTGGGTTGCCACAAAATTTAGATAATGATTTTAATCCCAGGGCCCAGATTACTGATAAACAAATCCAAGTTATTCAAGTTTTACCAAATTCTCCTGCCCAAAAAGCAGGAGTTCAAATAGGCGACATAATTAAAAGTATAAATAACATTGAATTTTATAATTTTAATGATCTGCAGAGATATGTAAGAGAGCATATTAATGAAGAATTAGAATATAAAATTATTAGAGGAGATAAGGAAATTCAATTAAAAATTAAGCCGCAAATTCTTTCTGAAACAGAAAAGGGAGGAATAGGAGTGGCTATTGCGGAGGTGGGACTAGTTAGGTATCCGTTTTATATCGCTTTTTGGGAAGGAATTAAAAGCGCTATATTTTTAACTTGGGCAATTATTTTAGCTTTTTATGAATTGTTAAAAAATCTTATTATGGGTAATGGCTTGAACGCGGAAGTTGCTGGTCCAGTTGGAATTGCTGCTCTAACTGGACAAATGGCTAGAATGGGCATTTCTTATTTAATACAATTTACAGCTTTATTATCAATTAATTTGGCTATTATTAACGCTTTCCCTTTTCCAGCCTTGGATGGAGGAAGATTATTGTTTTTAGTTGTTGAGAAAATAAAGGGATCGCCAGTAAAAAGAGAATTGGAAAATACAATACATTACATTGGTTT
>JALSMD010000105.1 GCA_026987855.1 Candidatus Falkowiibacteriota bacterium
TCATCAAGAGTTTTTTTGAGCGATCGGGAATTTCCATATATTTGTATTTTATGTTATAATAAATATATATGTTTATATCTTTGTTTCTTTTATATTTTTATTATACAATATCGCTTATTTATTAGCAATAGCTAGCAATAAAAAATCAAAAAGGATAAGTAGCTAAATATAATATTATAATAATTTAAAATTACAAATGATATGGGTTTATTTTCTTCTAACCAAAGTTATCTAGGAATTGATATTGGCACATCTGGAATTAAAGTTGTTGAGTTAAAAAAAGAGGGCAGAGAGATTAAGTTGTTGACATACGGATTTAGTGAGAACGCCAACATTAAAGCTCATTATGATTGGTACGACAATGTGGTTCAAACAGCTAAAATTATTAATGAAATATGTAAAAAAGCGGGCGCAGTAAGCCGTAATGCTATTTCTGCTTTGCCTACTTTTGCTGTTTTTTCTTCTGTTCTTAATTTGACTGGAGTTTCAGGCAAAGATATTGATTCAGCTGTTCGTTGGGAGGCAAAAAAGGTAATTCCCCTACCTTTGGAAGAAATGGACCTAGATTGGAAAAAGATAGAAGATGGTAGCAATAATAAGGAAACAAAAGTTCTTTTAATGGGCGCCCCCAAGGCTTTAGTAGGAAAATATGTTAATATTTTTAAGGAAGCAAAAATTAATTTATTAAGTCTAGAAACTGAAACCTTTTCTCTAATTAGATCTTTGTTGGGCAATGACAAATCCACAGTAATGATTTTAGAGATCGGCACAAACACTACGGATATTTCTATTATTAACAATAAAATACCTCTTCTAAATAGGAGTATTGATGTAGGCGGAATCACTATTACTAACGCTATTAGCAATAATTTAAATATTGGCTTAGAAAGAGCAGAACAATTTAAATATGATTTAGGAATTTCTTTAATGAATTCACAGGATGATAATATAGTGCCACAGACAATTTTGGAAGCAATAAATCCTATTGTTAATGAAGTAAAATATGCTATCAATTTATTTCAAAGCAAAAATGAAAATAAAGTAGAAAAAATTATCCTCTCTGGCGGCTCAGCTTTACTCCCTAATCTACCCGAATATTTATCTAAAATTTTAGATATGAAAGTAATTATTGGCGACCCCTGGGTTAGAATATCATACCCAACCGAATTAAAACAATTATTAACTGAAATTGGACCAAGAATGTCAGTAGCTATTGGTTTGGCAATGCGTAATATTTGGAAATAATTATCATTTAAATATATTTTAATATATGAGTGTCAATTTTTTTTCCAATCCAAAGAAAAACAACACAAATTCCAGCGGCAGTAAAAACGACGACCGTATAAACGAAACTTTTATTAAAAAAAATTTAAATTCTGCTAAGAAAAATATATCAAAAGAAACGAATTCCTCCAAAACAGCCGTAGAAATTTTTGCTAAAAACAAAAAAACAATTAATGAAAAGGAGGCTTTACAACAATATAACAACATATTAGCAGATGAGCGAAAAAAAAGAAAAAAAGGCGCTAATTCGTCTGTAGAGACAAACAGCTTAAAAGAAAGATTGTTGAATTTTTTCGCAAGAAAAAGAAAGGAAAATTCTAAATTATTAGATATTAATTTAGTAAAAGAAGAGGTTACAACCTTTATTGACTGGCAGGAAAATATTAACTTTTTAATTATTTGTATTATTGTGGCTGTGTTCGTTATAGGTTTTTCTTATACAGTGGTAATTTTTATTCAGACTCAAGAAATTAGCAGAAATTCTAAATATGTGGGCGAGATAGCTGACTTAAGGCAAAAGCAGATAGAAGCAGAAAAGGGAGTAGAGGATATTTTAGCCTTTCAGAAAAAATTAGATTTAGCCGCTGATTTGTTAGAGAATCATATTTATTGGACTAATTTTCTTGAATTTTTAGAAAAGAATACTTTAGCAGATGTTCATTATTCTAATTTTAGTGGAGATATTAGTGGCCGATATCATTTCGATGCTTACACCACTGATTTTAGTGCTATTACAGAACAAGTGCGCGTTTTTAGAGAGAATCCCTATGTAATTAAAGCTAGTGTTGAAAGCGGAAACAAGACAGATACAAATATGCAAAACAAGGAAGGTAAAATTAACTTTAATTTAAATTTAGTTGTTGATAAATCAATATTTTTAAATAAATATGGAAAAAAAGACAAATAATAATCTTTTTTTACAGCAAAAAAGAGCTTTAAATTTATTCCTCCTTCATTATTTTAAACATTTGGCTATTTTGTCAGCTTTTTTTATTCTGATATTTGGCCTTTTTTATATAGTAGAGCCAAGATACGAAAAAATGAATAAAATTGTGGAAGAAGACAGAAAAAAGAAAGAGGCAGAAATTGCTGAGATTAAAAATTATTTATCTCAGGTTGAAAAATTAAAAGAGGATTTTTATTCTATACCGCAAAATGAGGTAAAGCGGATTAATAGAATGGTTCCTAGTGAGTTTTCTCCTGAAGATTTATTTCCCGAGATAGAATCTTTAGTAAAGGACAAAGGAACAGTAGTTTCTATTGAAATTAATGGAGACGACAAAGAAGTAGCAAAAGATAGCCTTATGCAACAGCTACTTAAAAAGGTCAGCAAAGTAAAAGAAAATAAAAGTCCATTAGGCAAAATCTATATTTCTCTTGATATTGTTGGAATTAATTACAGCAATTTAAAAAAATTGTTATTTGATTTAGAGAATAACCTACGTTTAATGGATGTAACCGATGTGAATTTTAATCCAGAAGAAAAGACAGTGAATCTTAAAATTACAACTTACTATTTAAAATAAAAAATAATATATGGACAAAAAAAATCAGAAAATTTTAATAAATTTGAGTATTTTGCTGGCAGTGGCTTTTGTGTTGTTTTTTGTTGTCAGCAAGGGATTTATGGTGGGTGAGAAGAATTTTTTGAATTTAAATAATAATGGAAATAGCGTAAATATTGATTTTAAGATTAAAAACTTTAAAAAGTTTAATTTGAGGGTGTTAGATGATCCTAATTTTAAGAATTTACACGATAATACTAATTTAATGTTACAAAATAACCGTAAATTGATTGGAAATAGCAATCCCTTTGTAGCGAAAACAAATAATTAATTAAAGCAAAGGTGTTTATGGAAAAAATGGAAGAACTAATAAATTTATTAGTTCAAAAACAATTGATTACTGAAGATAAATTATTGGAGGCACAAAAAAAAGCTGATTCATTGGGAAAGTCATTGGAGGAAGTTTTGTTCCGAGAAGGCTTAGTTGAGGTTGAAGAATATACAAAATTAAAGGCAGAGGTTTATGAATTGCCTTATGAAAATTTATTAGAAAAGAGAATAAACCCTCGCGTTTTAAATATTATACCAAGCGAAGTAGCAGAAAACTACAAAATTATCTGTTTTGATAAAAGAAATAATAAAATTAAAGTAGGAATTGTTGACCCTAATAATTTTAAAGCAATTGAAGCTGTTGATTTTTTAGCCAAGGGGGCTGGCCTACAAGTTGAATATTGTTTGATTTCTCCTCAAAGCTTCAAAGCCGCTTTTAAACAATATAAAACTTTAGATGAAGAATTATCATCGGCGCTTAAGACAAGAGAAGAAAAAGATGAAGAGTTAGTCTCATCTAAAGAAAAAGAAAGAGTTGATTTAGAAAAAGTTACTAAAAGCGCGCCAGTAGCTAAAATTGTTTCTGTGATTATTAGGCATGCTATTGAGGGAGGAGCAAGTGATATTCATATAGAGCCGCTGCCAAAAGAAAGTAGGGTGCGCTATCGCATTGATGGAATTTTACATACCTCTTTAGTTTTACCGCGCAGTGTTCATGATGCTATTGTAGCTAGAATTAAAGTAATGTCAAATCTTAAATTAGATGAGACCCGTATTCCCCAAGATGGAAGAATAAAATTAATATATAATGATAGAGAAGTTGATTTCCGCGTTTCTACCTTACCATTGGTTAACACAGAAAAGGTAGTAATGAGAATTTTAGATATTTCTAAAGGAATTATCCCCCTGAAAGACTTGGGCTTTATGGGCAATGCTTTGTCAGTGATAAATAACAATGTTAAAAGATCTGATGGTTTGCTGTTGGTGACTGGTCCTACTGGAAGCGGTAAATCAACTACTCTTTTTTCCATTTTAGATATTTTAAACCAAGAAGGAGTGAATATTTCTACTTTGGAAGATCCAGTAGAATATCAAATGAAGGGCGTTAATCAGTCCCAAATTAGACCAGAAGTAGGCTTTACTTTTGCTTCTGGCTTAAGATCTTTGTTGCGTCAAGATCCTGATATTATTATGGTAGGCGAGATTCGTGATAACGAAACTGCTGAGTTAGCTATCCATGCTGCTTTAACTGGTCATTTTGTTTTATCTACCCTTCATACAATGGATGCAATTGGCGCTATACCTCGTTTAATGGATATGAAAGTAGAACCATTTTTATTAGGCTCCACCCTTCATACAGTTATTGCTCAAAGGTTGGCGAGAAAAATTTGTTCTAAATGCAAAGAAGAGACAAAAATTTCAGACGAATATTTAAACCGCATTAAAAAGCAGATAAGTAAAATTGAGAAAGTTGCCCCAGGCTATATAGAAGACTTAATTCCTGATTTTGATATAAATAATTTAAAATTTTATCACGGGAAAGGTTGCCCTCAGTGTGGCAACACAGGCTATAAAGGGAGAATAGCAATAGCAGAAGTTTTAGATGTAAACGATAGGTTAAGAGATTTAATTTCAAATAATCAAAGAAATATTACTTTAGAAGATGTGGTGAATAGCCAACCGTTTATTACTATGGAACAAGACGGAGTTATTAAAGTTTTGAAAGGTTTAACTACTATGGAAGAAGTTTTGAGAGTGACAGAAGATTAATAATTAAAAGCATTTATGAAAGACAATAAAGCGAAAATTTTATTAATAGAAGATGATCCTTTTCTTTTGGGAATGTATTCTCAAAAATTTGAGTTAGAAGGATTTGAGGTGGTAATGGCTAGCAACGGAAAAGATGGTCTAGAAATTGCCAAAAAAGAGAAACCTGATTTAATATTACTAGATGTGTTAATCCCACATTTAAATGGTTTTAATGTTTTAAAAAAATTAAAAGAAAGTAAAGAAACTAGTGAAATCCCAGTTGTTATTTTAACTAATTTAAGCCAACAAGAAGAAGTGAAACAAGGATTATCAATGGGAGCAGAAGAATATTTAATTAAAGCACATCATGTTCCTTCCGAAATTGTAGAAAAGGTTAGAGATGTTTTAACAAAAAAGATAAAATAAACTTTCTAATATATAATTTAAAAATTTATGGAGGTACCATCTATTTATTTAAATAGGGTATTATCAGAAGGCGCAAAACGGAGAGCATTTAGTCTCCATTTGACAGTGGGGAATTTTCCAATCATTAAAGTTGGTGGTGAATTTTTTAAATTGGAAAACGAGAATTTAGTTACAGCTGATTTATTAAATAGGATTGTAGATTTTTTTCTCAGTGAGGCAGAAAAGATTAGGTTTAAACAAAAGAAAGAAATTGTTTTGGTTAAAGAATTGGGAAATTTGCGGTTTAGAATTAATGTATTTTACCAGAAAGGCATTCCTTCTTTTTCTTTTTATTTTATACCCAAAACTATTAGAACTTTACAAGAATTAAGATTACCGAAAATTTTAGGAAATTTGATAGAGACAAATTTTGGTTTGTTTATTATCGCTGGTCATTACGGTTCAGGCAGAACAACAACCGCATCAGCTTTAATTGAAGAGATTAACCGCACAGAAAGCAAACATATTATTACTTTAGAGAAACCTATTGAAAATTTGTTTGTTAGCAAAAGTAGTGTTGTAGAGCAAAGAGAAATAGGCAAAGATGTTAATTCTGTTTTAGATGGCTTGCGATATTGCTTAGAAGAAGATGTAGATGTGGTCTATGTAAGTGAAATAAAGAAAAATTTTTCTGAAGCCATTCCTTTGATTTTAGAAATTGCCTCTGGCAATGCTTTGGTTCTTTTAGAAATGAATGCTAGCAACACTATTACAGCTATAGAAAAATTTTTATCTACTGCTCAGGGAAAAATGAGTTCTGAAATCAGTAGATATGCTCTAGCAGATGTATTAGTAGCTGTTTTGGCTCAAAGGTTGTTTCATGGTAGGGGTGGCAATGCGGTAGTGGCTCATGAGTTGTTGATTGCCAACCAACCGGTACGATCTTTAATTAGGGAAGGAAAGATTTATCAGTTAGAAAGCATAATTCAAACCTCGCGTCGAGAAGGAATGATTAGTATGAAAAGATCTATTGAAGATTTAGTTAGCATGGGAGAAATAAGAGCAGAGGAAATATAAAAAAGCATAATATATAGCACAATAAATAAAAATAAAAATAAAAGTTAAAAGCGATTAAAGTTAAAAGCAGTTAAAAATAAAGTTATAAATATTTTTATTATTGTTTATTATAACTATTGTTTTCTTTGTTCTTCAATTTTAGACTTTAGATAATTTGATGTTGGATTAATCTGGCACCTTTATTCGTTTTAATTGTGAGTTTTAAATTTAAAAATTTATTTTGATTTTGAGAAAGTTATGCCATTATACCAGTATAAAGCAGTTGATAGAAACAACAAAACTGTTAGCGGACTTATTGAAGCGCCAACAGAAGATTTTGCTGTGGATACATTACGGGAGAAGGGCTTAAAAATTATTTCTTTGTCTTCAAAATCTGAATTTGATTTAAAAAAGATACTTCGTATTTTTAATAGAGTTAAACCAAAAGACTTGGTGGTTTTCTCAAGGCAATTTTCCGTTTTAATTTCAGCTAATGTAGCAATGGTCCAGTCATTGCGTATTTTGGCAGATCAAACAGAAAATCCTTATTTTAAATCAATTGTTTTTGAAATAGCCGAAGAAGTAGACGGCGGTCTGCGATTATCTGAGGCATTAGCAAAGCGTCCAGAAATTTTTTCCAATTTTTTTATTAGTGTAATTAAATCAGGGGAAAGCTCTGGTAAATTAGACGAAGTATTAGAGTATCTAGCTACTGAAATGGAAAAAGATTATGATATGATGAGCAAAATTAAAGGGGCAATGATTTACCCAGCTTTTGTGTTAGGGGGCTTAGGTATTGTCGGTTTAGTTATGATGATTTTCGTAGTGCCAAAATTAACGGCGATTTTAACTGAAACAGGAACAGAATTGCCAATGGCTACGAAAATTTTAATAGCCAGTTCTAATTTTATAACTAAATTTTGGTGGTTATTGCTTGTTTTAGTAATAGGAATAGCAATAGGTTTTAAAATTTTATTTAATCATCCGCAAGGAAAGAAAATTTTAGATATAATAAAATTACGTATCCCAGTTTTTGGTCGTTTGTTTAAAATGATTTATTTGGTGCGCTTTACTCGTTCTATGAACACTTTGATTGTAGGGGGAGTTAATATAACGCAAGGCCTAGAAATTACGGCAGAAGTAGTTGATAATGAAATTTATCGTGATTTAATACAAAAGACTATTAAGGAGGTAGAAGACGGTAATTCTATTTCTAGTGTTTTTTCGGAAAGCAAAGAAATACCAAAGATGGTATCTCAAATGATGATTATTGGCGAAAAAACAGGTAAATTAGATGTTATCTTTGAAAGCATCACCCGTTTTTATTCCCGCGAAATTGATAATATGGTGGCTAATTTAATGACTCTGATGGAGCCTATTATTATGGTTGTCTTAGGTATAGGCGTAGGTTTAATGGTGGCCGCAATTATTATGCCAATGTATAATATGGCATCTAATTTCTAGCAAAGATATGAAGAGAAAGATAAAATTTAAAACTTTTTATTAAAACCATATTTAGCATTTTTAAATTAAAATTTTTTTATTAAAAATTAAAGAAAGTATGTGTAAAACAAAGCATAATCAGGGTTTTACCTTAATTGAATTGTTAGTTGTCATATCTATTATTGGCATTCTCTCTTCTTTAGCTATGGTTTCCTTAAATGGAGCTCGTGTTAAAGCTAGAGATGCTTTAAGAAAGGCAGATATGACGCAATTACGGACAGCCTTAGCGCTTTATTATGATAATAACAACCAATATCCCCCCTGTGATGCTGGAAGCTGGGACCCCAATGATTTAGATGATTCTGACGGCACTTATTTAGGGTCAAGTGTAAGCGTCGGCTCTCTTTGTTATAACACGGTCCTAGAAGCAGCTTTAACAGGAGGTAGCCCCAAACCATTGATGACCAAGCTTCCCAAAGACCCTTTAAACCCCAATAATGATACAAATGTTAGCACTATTTATTTGTATCGTTATATTTCTACCGGACAAGAATATGCTGTTATCTATTATTTAGAAGATGGTGGGATAAATGTTGTTTTTGGTTGGTAAACTTTATTTTATAGAGAACTATTTACAAAATTTTTCAAACCTTAATTTTTATGATATAATTGTTAATAAGTTATAGAGATGTTTTTTAATTTAATGTTTTAGTTTATTATTTTTTAATTATTATAATCCTCATATTCGTTGCCTTAATTTCTAGAATTAAGTCAACGAGTATGAAAAACTAGATAGGAGGTGAAACATATGACAAATAAAAAAGGTTTTACTCTCATTGAGCTTTTGGTTGTCATTGCCATTATTGGCTTATTGTCAACTTTGGCAGTTGTAGCTTTAAATGGAGCCAGAGAAAAGGCTCGTGATGCTAAAAGAAAATCTGATTTAAAACAAATCAGCACTGCAATGGAAATGTATATGGCTAACAATGGCGACTATCCTGTGACAGGAACGTGTGGAAATGCTGGTGTAATTGCTGATAGTAACAATAATCATATTTGTTCTGATAGTTCTTTGACTGACAGTGATGGTAATACTTACTTAGCTAATATTCCGAAAGATCCTACAAATAATGCCACTTATTATTATGAATATCAGTCAGGAGATACCAGCACATA
>JALSMD010000106.1 GCA_026987855.1 Candidatus Falkowiibacteriota bacterium
CAGAGAAAGAAGTTTTTTATTATTCTATCCCTACGAGTGGTATATTATATCAATATTACTTACAGATGGTTTACCAAAAACCAAGTCGCAAAACTATTGAAAAAGCTATGGATTTAGTAGGCGCCCAAGAGGCTTATTTTGTTTTAAATAAATACTGGTGGGCTTCCCCTAAACTTTTAGAAGAAGCTGAGTTAGAGGCTGATGAATACAAAAAATTTGGGCAGGATGATGTTATAGTGTTTAAGTTTAAGAGATAATTGCTATAAAACATCTTTTTTTATCTTTTTGATGTATCTATCCAGACTATACCTTTTAATCCTTTCTCGGGATATCTCGCCCATTTTTCTCAGCTCAAATTCATTGCCAAGAGACCATTTTATTTTCTTTTTTAAATTATCTGAGCAGGCTGGCTCAAATAAAACCCCGCCCAAATAATGGACTAACTCTTCAATACCGCCAATACGCGAAGCAATAACAGGCAGGCTCAAAGAACAAGCTTCGTAAATTACCGTTGGAGAATTTTCATAACATAGTGAAGGCACAATTAAAGCAAAAGATTCTTGCATCAATTTCACTACCTCATCATGAGGACGTCTGCCTAATAATTTTACTGCTTTGCCTGCCATTTTTTTGGCTTCATTTAACTGAGTGCCATCTCCAATTATTAAAAGTTTAATATCTTTATATTCGTGCGCTAAATTATTAAAAACTTTAATCAAAAAAAGGACTCCTTTATGCTCTACAATTTCGCCAACATACAGAAAATTATAGTTTTGTTGTTTTTTAATATTCAGTCTTGGTGGTAAAACAACGGGATTGGGTAAAATTAATTGACGGCTTTTTCTAAAAAAATTATGTTTTTTGTATTCGTCCCTTATCCATAAAGAAGGGAAAATAACTATACTAACTGGCAAAAAAAGAAAAGCGCAAATCCGCGCATAAATTTTTGACGAAAAAGAATTAAAATATTTTTCCTTACCCCACAACATTAAACCAGAAGGATGAACAAGTTGTAGGTCATGGACAATATGAATATGTTTTATTTTTAAAATTTTAAATAAAAAAGGCAATAAAAAACTAAGGCCTTTTAAATTGTGTGTAATAACTACTTGGGGCTTTTCTCTTTTTAAAATAAAAAAAACTTGCAAACACTTAAAAATATCAAACATATCTATCAGATGCCAAAACAAACGCAGAGCTTTGGGAATTTTGCCCAAATAGTAATAACAACTTGATAAATAATAAATCTTTTCTTTTATCTTATCTTTTCTAAAAGAAAAATGTGGTTTAGTAGCAACAATAAAAACATCAATTCCTTCTCTTACAAGTCCCTGATAAAACAAACTGGTAATTTGGTCAGCCCCTCCTCTATTCCATGGTTTGTATAAATTATTTATTAAGCACACTTTCATAAATTTTTAACAAATTCTTGCCGATGTTTTCTTTGTTATATTTTTCGCAAACTAATTTACGAGCATTATCTGCCATTTGTTTTTGTTTTAGTGGATTATTTAATAAAAATTCAATTTTGTCTTTTAAATCTTTATAATTTTCAGGTCTAGTTAAAAATCCTTCACGTCCATTTCTAAAAACTGACCTAACTCCGGCTAAATCTGAGGCAATAACTGGTACGCCGCAAGCCATTGCTTCAAGTAAAACAATGCCAAAAGCCTCGTTTTTATTTATAGAGGGTAAAACAAAAACTTTAGCTTTTTGATACGCATCTACTAATTCTTTTTGGTTTAGTTTACCTAAAAATATTATTCTTTTGCTTATGCCTAATCTGGCTGCCTGCCTTTCGTACTCTTTTCTCAAATCCCCATCTCCTACAATAATTAAACGCCAACCTTTGTCTTGAGGAAGCATAGCCGCAGCTCTCAACAGAACATCAACACCTTTAAAATAATGTGCCCTATCTAGGCCGCCAACAAAAAGAATATTAAAGTCATCTTTATTGTTTAACTCTTCACCAGGCCTAAAAATATCCAAATCAACTCCAAAAGGCAATTCTTTAAATTTCTCCTTCTCGGAATAATAATACTTTTTAATTTGGCTTGTTTTTATATAATCAAAACTAGAACAAAGCACAATACTAGCCTGCCTAAATAACAATTTAAACATCAACTTGGAAGGCAAGCTTAACAATCTTACTAAGGGTGGCAGACCAATAACATCCATATGATAATGTAAAACTAATTTTGGTTTTTTGAAAAACAACTTAAAAAACGATACCACTTCTGCTGTACCAAAAAAAGGATAATGTAAGTGTACTATATCATAATTTTTTAGTTCCCATAATAACTGCGGCAAAAAAGCGCCATTGCCATATTTTAGCCAGGACTTCAAGCGCCTAACCTTAAATCCCTCAATATTTTCTAAAACATCTTTGTTGTTATACGCTGGTGTATACACAATTACTTCTACCTCTCTCTCTTTAGCCAAAAAACGGCTGAATTCCCACGCACTTCTCCCAATTCCTCCAGCATAAGGCGGAAAAACACAAACTATTTGAGCAATTTTCATATTAATTTTATTATTAAATCTTAATTTAATAATAACATATTTAAATAAGAAGATTAAATATTACTAAAAAAGCACAAATCTTTATACTATGGTAATTTGTGCTTATCTTTTAGTTAATCTTTATTTTGAGTTTTAAAATGATAATATTTATATATGAATATACCAAAAGTAAAATTTACCAATATCCCATTATTCAAAGAAGTTGACTGGATACAATGTTAATAACAATAATAACTACATTCTAACTTGTGTTTATTAATAAATAAAAATCTTTTTCTAATTTAAAATATTTTCAATATTTCCTTTTAATAATATTTTATTCTAAAAATACTTTGAAAATCTGCGAATTATTATTTAAAAAAATCACATTATGATTATATCTTCTATGTAT
>JALSMD010000107.1 GCA_026987855.1 Candidatus Falkowiibacteriota bacterium
GATTGGGGAAAATATGTTCATGGATTCTGGAACTGGTCTAACCGCGATAAACTAAGAACCACCCCGGGGATGTCTTTGGTTTATGGCGATGATGGACAATCCTATTGGTACACAGGCGTAACTTCGGTAGGAAATGACGAAGCGACAGTGGGATTTATTTTGGTTAATACTCGCACTAAGGAAGCAAAAATGTACAGAATTATAGGAGCTGTGGAGACTGCTGCCATGAACTCAGCTGAAGGAGCTGTTCAGGAAAAAAAATATAAAGCAACATTTCCAATTCTATATAATGTTGCGGGTGTGCCAACTTATTTCTTAACCTTAAAGGATAGGGCTGGTTTGGTGAAATTAGTGGCATTTGTTTCAGTGGAGAACTATAATATTCTTGGTGTTGGTTCAACAATTAAGGAAGCGTTACGACGATATCGACGCTCCCTATTAGAAAAAGGTAATGCGATTGCTCCTGATACCACTGTTAAAAGATTATTAGTAAAAGGAAAAGTGCTGCGCATTGGAAAAGATGGAGGCAACTACTATATTCTTGTTAGAGGAGCAGAAGGTAAATTATTTGTATGCTCCTCTAACCTTTCTCCTGAAATTGTGGTTACACAAATTGGTGATCTTGTTAGAATAGAGTATGAAGATGGTGGCAATGAAGTGGTAGATATGATAAGCTTTGATAATTTGGCTATCTCTCTAAAATCAAAAGCTCAACAAATTGTTGAAAAAAGAGCAGAAGAGGTTAGAGAAAACAACGTCATTTAAAATTTAAATAAAAATCAGAAAATATAGCCCGAAATTGTAAAATTTCGGGCTTTTTCTTTTTGTATGCTTAATTTTTTAATTTAGCTTCATATAAAATTAAACACGAAAAATTAATTTTGATGAATTTTCTATTATGATTATAACAATTATAATAATTAGATCTACCTCTGAATTCTGCTTTCGTGTAGTATAATGGAAAAAATATTTAAGAAATAAACCACTAACTATATAGGAAAAAAATAAATCGTTTATGTAATTTGTGTTTTGCGTTATTTAATTAGTAACACTTGACAGTATTTTCTAATTATTATATAGTATAATTAGCACTCAATATCTAAGAGTGCTAATTATTCACAAGTGTCTAAATAATTAATTTATATAAAAATATGTTTAACAAACTTACTAACAAATCACAAGAAGCCTTAATTAATGCTCAGATGCTAGCTCAAGATCATGGGCAACAACAAATTGAGGCTCTGCACATCTTAGCAGCTTTAATTCAGCAAAGCGAAAGTATAGTAAGGCCTATTGTAGAAAAAATGGGCATTGACCCCTCTATGCTTGAAAAAAAGGTGCTTTCTGAAATAGATAAATTACCAAAAATATCTTCTGGAATGATGGCTGGAAATATTGGAACTGTTCAGGGAACAGCAGAAGTAGCAATGATTATGGAACAAGCAAAAAAAGAAGCCGATAAACTTGGTGACGAGTTTATATCTACCGAACACATCTTTCTAGCTATAATCAATGTTAAGTCACGAGCCCAAGAAATTTTACTAAACGAAGGGATTAATTACGATTATGTTTTAAGAGTTCTAGCTGATCTAAGGGGAACGCAAAAAGTTGATAGTCCCAACCCAGAAGCAAAATATCAAGTTTTAGAAAAATATACAACCAATTTAACTGAGTTAGCTAGACAAGAAAAACTAGATCCAATAATTGGTCGTGATAAAGAAATAAGAAGAATTATGCAAGTGCTCTGCCGTCGTACCAAAAATAATCCTGTTCTCATCGGCGAAGCAGGGACGGGAAAAACAGCCATCGTAGAAGGATTAGCCCAAAGAATTGTCAGTGGGGATGTTCCAGAAAACCTAAAAAATAAAGAATTAATTACTCTTGATTTAGGCGCTTTAGTAGCTGGCGCAAAATTTAGAGGTGAATTTGAAGAAAGATTAAAAGCAGTAATTAAGGAAATAAAATCCCAAGGCGATAAATTTATTCTCTTTATTGATGAATTACATACCCTTGTAGGAGCTGGCGCTGGCGAGGGTTCTATGGACGCTTCTAATATGTTAAAACCTGCTTTAGCGCGTGGAGAATTAAGGACGATTGGCGCCACTACTACCCAAGAATATCAAAAATATATAGAAAAAGATGCGGCATTGGAAAGGCGATTTCAACCTATTTACATTAATGAACCAAGTGTAGAAGATACTATTGCAATTCTAAGGGGCATTAAAGAAAAATATGAAGTACATCATGGTGTAAGAATTACTGACGATGCTATTATCGCGGCTGCTAAATTATCTCATCGTTATATTACAGATAGATTCTTGCCAGACAAAGCAGTTGATTTAATTGATGAAGCTGCTTCTGCCCTAAGAATGCAAATTGATTCTTATCCGGAGGAATTAGATACATTAAAAAGAGAAATCAAAAGACTAGAAATAGAAAAAGCAGGACTTGCTAAAGATAAAAAAGCTACTAAAAAAATTCAGGAAATAAACAAAAAATTAGCGCAACTCAAAGAAAAGGCAAACCAAATTGAATTACATTGGAAAAATGAAAAAGAAATAATATCAAAAATTAGAGAATCAAAGAAAAAAATTGATGAATTAAAATCAGAAGCAGAAATTATTGAAAGAAGCGGCGAAAATCTAACTAGAGTAGCAGAAATCCGTTATTCTTTAATTCCGTCCTTAGAAAAAGAAGTAAAAAAATATGAAGAAGAATTGGCTAAAATTCAAAAAAATGGGCAAAGAATATTAAAAGAAGAGGTAGATGAAGAAGATATAGCTCGGGTAGTTTCTCGTTGGACTGGAATTCCAGTTGCGAAAATGCTTGAACCAGAAATTAAAAAATTAGCTAAAATGGAAGAAGAGCTTAAAAAACGCGTCGTAGGCCAAGATGAAGCTATAAAAGCTGTGGCCAATGCTATTAGAAGATCAAGGGCAGGTATTAGTGAGGAAAACAGGCCAATTGGATCTTTCCTATTTGTTGGTCCTACTGGTGTTGGTAAAACAGAATTGGCTAAAACATTAGCTGAATTTATGTTTAATAATGAATCAGCCTTAATTAGACTTGATATGAGTGAATTTATGGAAAAACACGCAGTCGCTAAAATAATTGGATCACCTCCTGGTTATGTTGGTTACGATGAAGGCGGACAATTAACAGAAAAAGTAAGAAGAAGACCGTATAGTGTTATTCTTTTTGACGAAATAGAAAAAGCTCATCCAGAAGTGTTTAACATTCTTTTACAAATTTTAGATGATGGTCGTTTAACTGACTCTAAAGGCAGATTAGTCAACTTCAAAAACACTATCATTATTATGACCTCTAATTTAGGAAACGAAGTAATCCAACAATATACCATTGGATTTTTTGACAGCCAAAACAAAAAAGAAGCAGCAAAAATGCGTGAAAAAGAAATGAAAGACAAAATTGATCAGGTACTAAAAGAACATTTCAAGCTAGAATTCTTAAATCGTATCGACGAAATAGTAATCTTTAAGAATTTAAGTAAAGAAACACTACTCAAAATTGTTGATCTAGAATTGGCTAAGGTGGAAAAACGCCTTTTGAACAAAGATATAAAACTAAAAATCACAGCTAAAGTCAAAAAGATGTTAGCAGAAAAAGGATATGATGTTACATTTGGCGCACGTCCACTTAAAAGAGTTATTCAAAATATGATTTTAGACGAATTAGCACTGGAAATAATAGAAGGTAAAATTAAACCAGGAAATAAAGTAACTATTGATTTGGGTATACAAGATAAAGTGCTTATAAAGGTTCAATAAATTCGTCTGTGTTAGAAGACATCAAAAAAATCCCCCTCTTTTTGGGGGATTTTTTCATTTAAGGTTTTGTAAATTCGCAGTATCAATATATTGATATTAATATACTAAAATTTAACTGCTTCCTTTAATAATTCAATGGTCTCTCTTGCATTTTCGCGAGCCTTTTTTGCTCCTCTTTTTAAAATATCTTTAATTTCTTTATCACTGATTTTATTTCTCTTTTGCTGAAATTCAATTAAAAATTCCTGAACAATTTTAGTTAAAATTTTTTTAAATTCTCCCATTACTAGCTCTCCCTTTTTATGTCTTTTTATAATTTCATCAATAGTCTTTTTATCGTCTAAATTGTTAGCAAGATTGTAAGCCAACAAAATGTGACTTTTCAACTTTTCACTCATTTGCCCTTCCAAAGCAGTCTCGGCTTTTTTAATTTTAAAAGCTGCTTCCTCTGGGGTGTCAGAAAGAAAAATAGCGCCAGCTGGAGTGGTTTTACTCATTTTGCCCTCTCCCTTTAAAGATAAAATGCGTAAAGTTTTAATTTTTAAAGCATTGGGCATAGGAAAAATCTCTTTGTATTTCTTGTTGAATTTTTCTGCCAGCTTTCTAGTTATCTCAATATGGGGTAATTGGTCTTTGCCAACTGGAACAAAACGAGCTCTCTGCACTAAAATATCTGCAGCCATCATAATTGGATAAAAGAAAAGTAAAGCATTAGCTGTTTCTGGGCGCATCCCCTTCTTCAGTTTTTCTTTTAAAGTAGGGATACGCAAAAGCTCAGCCACAGTTGTGTGGCGCGCTAAAAACAAACTTAAAGTAGCTACTTCGCCTGCTATATCAGATTGCTTATAAATAATAGTTTTGTTTGGGTCTACACCCAAAGCGATATAATCAGCCACTATTTCATTAGTATATTTAGTTACCTCGCTTGGTTCGCGGTCAGTAATAGCATGTAAGTCAGCAACAAATATTACTATATTTTTTGTTTTTCTTTGTAAATCAACAATATGTTTAACTGCACCTAAATAATTAGCTACAGTCAAACTTGCCGTTGGTCTTACTCCAGTTAAAATATCAACCTTATATTCTGCCATAATATTAAATCCA
>JALSMD010000108.1 GCA_026987855.1 Candidatus Falkowiibacteriota bacterium
GGAAGGAGAGAAAGATTTTTATCAGATTATTAAATATTTGAATAAGAGATATAAAACTACTATTATAATGGTTTCTCACGAAATTAATATGGTTTATAGATTCGCCACCCAAATTATTTGTCTAAATAGAGATTTAGTATGTATGGGAATGCCTAAGGAAACAATTACTAGAGAAGTTTTAAAGAAATTATATGGCAAAGAGGTTGATTTTAGGGAACATAAACATTAGTTTGGCACATGTATCGCTTAAATTTTATTTTAATAAAGTTTTTTTGAAGTCTAAAAAGATAAAATATAAAATTATAACCAAAAATTTTAAGTAGTAAACTGATCTTATTTTATTAAGGTTTGAGTTCTAAGTTTTTATTTTGGGCAATATAATAACGGATTATGAGTGAATAGTTTTTTTGTGTCTAGTGTATTTTATAACAATTATTTTAGATTTAATTTTATATATGTTAGAAATATTAAGTTACCCATTTTTTCAAAGAGCTATTTTAGCCGGCTTGATAATGGCATTACTTTTGGCTTTTTTAGGGCCATTTGTTATTTTAAAAAGAATGTCTTTTTTTGCTGATGGGATAGCACATGCTTCTTTAGCCGGGGTAGCCATTGGGATTTTTTTGTCTTTCAATCCATTATTAGCCGCTATTTTAGTAAGTGTTATTTTTGCCATTATTATTTATTTTACCGAGCAAAGACAAGAATTGCCAGTTGACACTATAATTGGTATCCTGTTTAGTTTTGGTATGGCGGTAGGCGTACTTTTAATTAGTATATACCCTGGTTATCAGCCAGAATTGATGAGTTTTTTGTTTGGTAATATTTTAGCAATCCAGAAAAACGAATTGATCACAATATTTGGGTTAGGCTTATTTGTTTTGTTGTTTTTGTCTTTTAATCTCAAACAGTTAGCCCTTTTTACTTTAAATGAAGAAACAGCTTATGTAGAAGGCATAAAGATAAAGAAGTTGCGTTTATTTCTTTATATATTTTTAGCGATTACCGTGGTCTTGGGAATTAAAATTCTAGGAATAATATTAATAAGTGCTTTACTACTTATTCCTACTGCCATTGCCAGACTTTTTTCTCGTTCTTTTGTTTCTTTGCTAGTCAGTAGTATTCTATTGGCGGAAGGTATAGTTTTGGCCGGTATTATTTTTTCTTATTATTTAAATCTTCCCACGGGCCCCAGTATTGTTGTTTTAGGCGTTTTGGTTTTTATATTTGGTATTTTTGCGAAAAGCATTAAAAAATATGTTTAATTTTTTACATTCTTTTTCGCCGCAACCAATTTTATTTTCGTTGGGTCCAATAAAAATATATTGGTATGGTCTTTTTATAGTTTTAGGAATTATAGCTGGCATTAGTATTTCATTATTTTTGGCACAAAAATATTATTTAAAAAAAGAAAAATTTATTGATATGTCTTTTTGGTTTATATTTTGTGGCCTGTTGGGAGCTCGCCTTTACCATATATTGGTTGAATTTTCATATTATAAGCAGCATATTTTAGATGTTTTTAAAATATGGCAAGGAGGATTGGCTATCCATGGTGGCATTTTAGGAGGCTTGCTTGTCTTACTTTATTTTTCTCGAAAACACATTCATTATTTTGCGAGACAAAACTTTATTATAGATCTCAAGACTAAAGATAAATTTTGTCTTTTGGCTTCTATAGTGGCGCCTGCTATAGCTTTGGGACAGGCTATTGGTCGATGGGGAAACTATTTTAATCAAGAACTGTTTGGTTATCCTACATCATTGCCTTGGGGAATTCCTATTGACCCTGTTAATCGTCCTCTGAATTATTTTTCTTATCAATTTTTTCACCCAGCCTTTTTATATGAATCTATTGGCGATTTTTTAATTTTTATTTTCCTTCTGTTCTTTCATTTTTGGATAATAAAAAACAGAAAAAGCTTATATTATAATTTTTTATTAAACCTTGCTTATTTGTTTTTTTATTCTTTATTAAGGTTTGGGACGGAATTTATTAGAATTGATCCAGCTCCTGAGTTTTTTTCTTTACGCTTTGCGCAAATTATTAGTCTTTTATTGATGATAATAACTATTATTTTGTTTTTAAGAAGCAGAAAAGACAAATTTCATAATATTTTTAATTTTAGTTAATATTTTTTGATAGGCTTGTTTGAAGAAAAGAGGATAAATGTTGTATATTAGGAAATTTAGTTAAAGCTAGTTTATATATTTGTTTTATAATAATTGATTATAAAAATATGGATATAAAAAATTTAGTGCGAAACGCTAAACAGTTAACTAGTTGTGAGTTTGAAAAGAAACTTAACAAATTAGTGCGTGATAATTATCATTATCGCAATCTAGACAGAAGGAATAGAAAAATAATTTTAGATTTAATAAAAAAGTGGAAAGAAAAAATTAGGCGCGGCACAGGAATCTCCGACAGCGCCTTTCGCACTGAAATGCATCGATTATACAAAGATAGAATTAAACTAGGTCTAAGCGAGGAAGATTTGAAGGATATTAAAGAAATTATGGATGCTTTTAGAAGAGGTTAAATTTACTTGACTAAATGATATTTTTTTTGTAAAATTAAATAAATAAAAGCAATGCGGAACTAAAGTTCCGTTTTAAAATTGATGGAAATATAAGCTTATGAATATTACAGAATTAGCTCGCATCTTAAAGATAACGCCACAGGAGTTAAGGGAAAAATTGCCTTTGCTTGGTTTTGATATTGGCCCAAAAGCGATAAAAATAGATCGTAATGTAGCTAACAGAATTATTAAAGATTGGCCAAGATTAAAGAAAAAACTAGAATACGAGGAACGTTTAAGGCAAGAAGAAGAAAAGAAAAGAGAAAAAAAAGAAAGCAAAAAAGAAAAAGTAAAAATAGAAATCCCAAAGTTTATTACTGTCAGAGATTTCGCTACCTTAACCAATTTGCCTGTTAATATAATTTTGTCTGAATTAATGAAAAATGGAGTTTTTACTTCTATAAATGAAAAAATAGACTTTGAAACAGCTTGGTTAGTCGGTTCAGAATTGGGGTTTGAGGTTGTTTTGAAAGAGGATGTGCTAGTAGAAGAAGAGCAAGATGTTAAAAAATTAAAAGAAATTTTAGAAAAAGAAAACAAAGAAGAGCTACAAAGTCGTCCTCCAGTTATCGTAGTTATGGGACATGTTGATCACGGTAAAACAAAATTATTGGACGCTATTCGTAGGACAAATGTAGTAGAAGGAGAAGCTGGTGGGATTACTCAACATATTGGCGCTTACCAGGTTAAAAGAAAAGGCAAGTTAATAACTTTTATTGACACCCCTGGACACGAAGCTTTTACAGCCATGCGTAGTCGCGGAGCCAAAGTAGCTGACATTGCTATTTTAGTCGTGGCAGCTGATGATGGCGTTAAACCCCAAACAATAGAAGCATATCACATAATTGAATCTGCTCAATTACCAATGATTGTTGCTATCAATAAAATAGACAAAGAAGGAGCTGACATCAATAAAACCAAACAAGAATTATCAAATAAACTAGGAATTATACCAGAAGACTGGGGGGGCAAAACTATTTGTGTGCCTATATCTGCGTTAAAAGGTCAGGGCATAGAGGATCTTTTAGATATGATTTTGTTGGTAGCGGATATGGAATCAGAACATATTAAAGCCAACCCAAACTCTAGGGCAATTGGTACAGTAATTGAGTCTCACATAGATAAAGGAGCCGGACCAGTAGCAACAATTTTAATTCAAAACGGCACTTTAAAAATAGGAGATAATCTTTCTTATAAAGGAGTTAATTATGGTAAGGTGAGAGCTTTACATGATTATCAGAGCAGACCAATTAAGCAGGCAGGACCAGCAGAACCAGCAAAGATTTTAGGTTTAAAAATACTACCTGAGGTAGGAGATATTTTAGAGGTGAGCGAAGGCAAAAAAATTAAACATAAAAAATTGAGGGTTCTTAAGAAAGAGCCATTAATTAAAGTTACTTCTGGCGATGATGATAAGGCGAAAAAGATTAACTTAATTATCAAGAGCGATGTTTTGGGTTCAGCAGAAGCTATTGAGGAATCCTTGGCTAAAATTAGTACTGATAAAATTAAAGTTAATATTATTCATAAAGGGTTAGGGAATATCACGGACGGAGATATTAAGCGTGCAGAAGCTTCAAATGCAATAATTGTTGGCTTTAATGTTAAGCTGCCACATCTAGTTGAAGATTTGGCACGTGAAAAAAATATAGAAGTAAAACTCTATCAAATAATCTACGATCTTATCAACGATATTCAGAAGAAAATGGAAGAAATGGTAGAGCCAGAATATAAAAGAGTTGATTTAGGAAAAGTACAGATAATGGCTGTTTTCCGTAAAGAGCCTAAAATGCAGATAATAGGAGGAAAGGTTATAGAAGGACGAGCGGAGACAGATAGTGAAGTAGAAATTATTAGAAAAAATGAATTTATTGATAGTGGCAAGATTAGTCGTTTACAATCAGGCAAACAAGATGTTAGTTTTGTAGAAGAGGGACAAGAATGTGGTTTGCAATATGAAGGCGATCCTGTTATTCAGGTCGGCGATATTTTACATTTTTACAAAAAAGAAAAAATTAGTTAGCAATTAGAAATTGAATAATTGAAATTTTAAATTTTTAGTTGTGATTTTGTTGTTTAATTTAATATTTATAAAAGGTTTTTAATTAGATTATCTTATAAATTTATGTCTCGTACAGAGAGAATAAACGAATTACTAAGGGACGAACTTTCTGTTTTGGTCAATAAAGAAATTAATGTTGACGGTTGTTTAGTAACTATTTCTTATGTAAAATGTTCTTCTGATTTACGTCACGCAAAAATAGGAGTTAGATCTCTGCCAGAACATAAATTAGGAACAGTTTTGCGGGAATTAAGAAAGCACAATATGTCTTTTGCTAGAACTCTTAACAAAAGATTAAAATTAAAATATATGCCTCATTTTCGATGGGTAGCTGATGTTTCTGGTCGTAATTTTGATAAAATAGAAGAAATTTTACGCAAGATTAAGGAGGAAGAAAGTTATGAACAGAATAACTAAATTGCTTCACAAGCAAGCTTATAAAAGAATAAAAGATTCTAATCATATTTTATTGGCCACACATGAAAAACCAGACGGAGACGCCTTATCTTCTATTAGTGTAATGATAGAATTACTAGAAAATCTAAATAAAGCTTACACTGCTTTTTGTATAGATGAACCTCCTGTCCAGTTTGATTTTTTACCTCATATAGAAAAAATAAAAACTAACAAAGATAAGATAGATATTTCTCAATATGATTTATTTATTTCTTTGGATTGTGGCAGTTTAAGTAGGACGGGGCTACATGAGGAGATAAACAATTCCTCTCAAAAACCTTTTATTATTGAGTTTGATCACCACCTTAAAATTGAAGATATTGCCGATATTGAAATTAGAGATTCAGCAGCAGCCTCCACTACAGAGATACTTTATGATTTTTTGCAATTTAATAAAATTTCTATAAATAAAAATATTGCCAATTGTATTTTGACAGGCATTTTAACAGACACCGCTTTTTTTCTTTACCCTTCTACTAGAGATAAAACTATTTCCATAGCCTCCGAAATGCTAGAAAAAGGAGCCCGTTTTCCTCAAATTATTGAAAACACTTGGCGCAATAAAAGCTTGGGAGCAATGCAGGTATGGGGTAAGGCGTTGTCTAATATTTATTTAAATAAAAAATACGGATTGGCATTTTCTGTTTTAACTAAAAAAGATATAGAACAAAGCCGAGCCACAGAAGAGGAACTAGAAGGAATAGCCGGTTTTATGAGTAATTTGGAGGGGGTTAAGGCAATTTTGTTGTTAAGAGAAGAGCTAGATGGAAAAATTAAAGGGAGTTTAAGAACTAGCAGACCTGATATTGATGTTTCTTTGTTAGCTCGTGCTTTGGGTGGAGGAGGACACAAAAAAGCTTCTGGTTTTAAAATTAAAGGTAAACTAACAAAAGAAGATAATGTCTGGAAAGTGGTTGACAATTAAATCGTTTTTTTTTATAATATTTTTGTCTTTGTTAAAAACTTATAGTTAAAATAATAATATGCCTTTAATACCAACCGTAATTGAAAAATCAACGCATGGCGAACGAGCATATGATATTTATTCTCGTTTGCTAAAAGATAGAATAATTTTTTTAGGAGAGCCCATTACTGATCATGTGGCTAATATTGTTATTGCCCAATTTTTATTTTTGGACGCCGAAAGCAAAGATAAAGAAATAAAATTTTATATAAATACTCCCGGCGGTTCAGTTACAGCTGGGCTAGCTATTTACGATACTATGCAATACATTAAATGTAATGTTTCTACTATTTGTATTGGTTTAGCTGCAAGTATGGGCGCAATTCTTTTAGCAGCTGGCACTCCGGGCCATCGTTTTGCTTTGCCTAACAGTGAAATTATGATCCATCAGGTAATGGGAGGCGCCGAAGGACAGGCTACAGATATAAAGATTCGCGCTGAACATATTTTAAAAGTTAAAAATCGTTTAAACAAAATTCTCGCTAAACATACTGGACAAAAAATACAAAAAATTGAAAAGGACACAGACAGGGATCGTTTTATGACAGCAGAAGAAGCAAAAAAATATGGTATTATTGATAAAATTATAACTAAACAATAATAAAGAAAAATACAAACAAAAAAGCATATTCTGGAAAGAGTATGCTTTTTTATTATTTATTTTATTAACATTGCATCACCATAACTATAAAAACGGTATTGCCTTTTTACAGCTTCTTTATAGGCATTTTTAATCTGTTTTTGACCAGCAAATGCGCTTACAAGCATTAAAAGGGTGCTTTTAGGAAGGTGAAAATTAGTAATAATAGCATCAACTATTTTAAATTTATAACCAGGATAGATAAAAATATCAACCCACCCTTGAATTTTATCTTTTTGTTGGAAACTCTTTTTAATGCTAAGGTTTTTATTAAAAATTGCTTCTAGAGTCCTAACAGTGGTTGTGCCCACAGCTATAATTCTTTGTTTGTTTTTTTTGGCTTTTTGAATTTTTTCTATAGTTTGTTTGTTAACTTCAATAAACTCAGCATGTAGCTTGTGTTTAGTAATATCCTCAGTTTTTACAGGAGCAAAAGTCCCTAGGCCCACATGTAAGGTAATATATTCAATGTGTATTCCTTGAGAGGCAATTTTTTTTAACAAGCGTTTTGTAAAGTGTAGGCCTGCCGTAGGTGCAGCAACAGAGCCTTTTTTGTTAGGATTAGCGTAGATTGTTTGATATGAATATTTGTCTTTATTGTTTTTGTTTTTTCTTTTTATATAAGGCGGTAATGGTGTATAACCAATTTTGTCAATTATATCAAACAGTTCCTTGCCTTTTTTATTGAATTTAACTAACCATGTACCATCATTATTATTTTGGAGTATTTTTGCTTTTAAATTATGGTCAAATATTATTTCTATGCCTTCGCGTCCCCTACCACCTATTAAACATTCCCATTTTTGAATACCTATTTTTTTGTGCAAAAAAATTTCTATTTTACCACCATAGGGAATCTTGTGGCCGATCAATCTTGCTGGAAAAACACAGGAATTATTTAGAACTAAGATGTCGTTTGGTTTTAAATAGTCGATAATATTAAAAAAATAGCGATGTTCAATTACACCGTTTTTTCGGTCAAGGATTAATAATCGTGAACGATCACGTGGTTTAATTAGTTCTTGAGCTATTAAGTTTTTTGGCAAATAATAATCAAATTCTGATAGTTTCATATGTTTATACCGTAACAAAAATATTAAGAGATGACAATTTTTGCCTTTTTAAATTTTAATAAATATGATATTATATAAACTATAAAAACTAATTTTTAATATGCGCAGAAGACGAAGAAAAAGTTTTTTGAGGCGTTTAAGTTTGCCTAAAATGCCAGAATTAGATTTAGAGCCAGAAACCAAAAGAAGTATTTTGGTAGTTTTTTTGATCACAATTGGAGCTTTCGGCTTGTTAAGTTTATTTGATTTAGCTGGCTTGTTGGGGAAATATATTTTTCATTTTTTGCTTATTTTTTTTGGTTTTGGTCGATGGGTTATTCCTCTTATTTTACTAGTATGGGGATTTTTGTTATATGATGAAGAAAGATACGAAATTAGAGGTTCAAATTATTTGGGTTTGTTTTTATTTGTTTTATCTTTTCATGGCTTACTCCAGTTATTTGTTGATCAAGATCAATGGGAAATATTATTAAATCAAGGCATAGGAGGAGGGAAGTTGGGAATATTAGTAGCAGGAGTGTTTATAAAAATAATGGGATTTTGGGCCTCTCTATTAGTAGTCTTTGCTATTTTTTTAATTTCTTTAATTTTAATGTTTAATACTAGTTTGTCAACTTTAATCGGAAGAGAGAGCCTAATTGCAAAACTATTTTTCCCATTTATTTTTTTACTAAGAAAATTGTTTAATAAAGAAGAAGTTGAAGCAGATGAAGTAGAAGAAGAAAACGAAGAAGAAGAGGAAGAGGAGGAAGAAGATAATAGCGGCGGAGAGAAGGAAGAGGAAGGTGAAAGCGACGAGGAAAAAGAAAATGAAGAAAACAGCCAAGAAGAAGCAGGAGAAGCAGAAGAAAGAAATGATTTCAAGGTTAAGAACATAAAAGAAGAAACAATTATTAATGTAACAACTAAAGATACTGAGGAACTGGGGATTGAATATTGGCAACCTACTAATATTAAAATAAATTTTCCATTATCTTTGTTAAAAGATAATAAGAGCAAACCAACCAGTGGTAATATAGAACGCAATATAAAAGTTATTAAAGATACATTAGAAAAATTTG
>JALSMD010000109.1 GCA_026987855.1 Candidatus Falkowiibacteriota bacterium
AAATAGGTTATTTACCGGAAACTGTCCCTCTTTATGATGATATGCGAGTATATGAATATTTAAAATTTGTTGCTGAAATAAGAGGGATTAGAAAAAATAAATTGAAGGAAAGTATTAAAAGAGTAGTTAAAGATTGCGGTTTGTCTAATGTTGTAAGAAAGCCTATTGATGAGCTTTCTAAAGGTTATAGGCAGAGGGTTGGTTTGGCCCAAGCGATTATTCATAATCCTGAAATTTTAATTTTAGATGAACCCACTACAGGACTTGATCCAAATCAAATTATAGAAATTAGAGATTTAATAAAAAAAATTGGTCAAGAAAAAACTGTTATTTTATCCACACATATCTTGAGCGAAGTAGATGCTACTTGTGATAGGGTAGTGGTAATTAATAATGGTAAGATTGTAGGAGAAGGAACGCCAACAGAGTTAGCCCAAAAAGTAAAATCTAAAAATATTATTTATGTAAAAATCAAAGGACCAAAACAGGAAGTCATTTCTAAATTAAAGTCAATTAGTCACGTTTCCAATATACAAACAAAAGACCAGGAAGCAAAAGACATTTATGGTTATGAAATAGAATCAAGAGGAGAAAATGACATAAGAGAAGAACTTTCAAGCATAATTATGAAATCAGGATGGGGAATTTTAGAATTTTCTACTAAAACTGCTTCTTTAGAAGATGTATTTAGAGAATTAACTCAATAAAAATATGGCTAAAAATAATATTAAAACAATTTATATTCTGTTTAAAAAAGAATTGATGTCTTATTTTAATTCTCCTATTGCTTATGTTTTTATTGGTGTTTTTCTTGTGGTCGGTAATTGGTTATTTTTTAAATGGTTTTTTCTTTTTGGGCAAGCGACTATGAGAAGTTATTTTACAATCCTACCTTGGATATTTTTGTTTTTATCACCAGCCATTACAATGCGTCTTTGGGCTGAAGAAAAAAGAACAGGAACAATTGAGTTTCTTTTAACATTACCGGTTAGTGATTGGCAGGTGGTTTTGGCTAAATTTTTTGGCAGTCTTGCATTTGTTTTAATTTGTCTTCTTTTAACTTTAAGCTTACCTATAACTGTTTCTTTTTTAGGTAATCTTGACTGGGGCCCTGTTGTTGGTGGGTATATCGGTGCCTTATTATTGGCAGGTGCTTACTTGGCTTTAGGGCTTTTTATTTCTAGCTTAACTAAAAACCAAATTATTGCTTTTATTTTAAGCTTGATGGCTTGTTTCTTTGCCTTTATTATTGGAGAAAATTTTGTTTTAGCTAGCGCGCCACTTTTTATGGTTCCGATAATGAAGTTTCTAGGCTTGGGTAGCCATTTTTATAATATTGCTAGAGGGGTTATTGATACCAAAGACATTATTTATTATTTAAGCATAATCTTTTTGTTTCTTTATTTGAATACTAAAGTAATAAAAGAACGCGCCTGGAAATAATAAATAAAAACCAAAAATATGAATATTAATAAAAATAAACTAAGAAAAATTGACGCTTCTATTTCTGTGCTATTTATTGTTGGTATTTTGATTTTACTTAATTTTTTCTCTTATAAGATTTTTCATCGTTTTGACCTAACTCAAAATAAAGACTATTCTATTTCTCCAGTGACGAAAGAAATTTTACATAATCTAGATGATATCGTGATAATTAAGGCCTATTTTAGCAAAAATTTACCTAGTCAATTTGTTAGTTTAAGACAAGACGTTGGCGATATTCTAGACGAATATATAAATTATTCTAATGGAAAAATAAAAGTAGAATTTATTGATCCTGCTGATGACAAAGAAACAAAAAGAGATCTTTATCTAAAAGGAATACCAGAATTACAATTTAATGTATTTGAAAAAGATAAGACTCAAGTTGTACGCGGTTATATGGGGATTTTAATCCAATATGGAGACAGGACTGAAGCTATTCCAGTTGTAAAAAATACGAAGAATTTAGAATATGACATTACAATTGCTATTAAAAAGGTAGTTAATAATGAAAATATTGCCATTGGTATATTAGGTGACAAAGAGTCAATAAATTTATCTAAAGCCGCTCAAAATACCTACAATAATTTAAATAAGATATATGATGTTTCTACTATAGATTTAGAAAATGTTAAAGAAATTCCTTCTAATCTAAATACATTAATTATTGCCGGTCCTAAGGAAGAATTTAGCGAAGATGACTTAAAAAAGATTGATGACTTTTTTATGAATGGAAAGTCGTTATTGGTTTTGTTAGATGGTGTTATAAATGAAAAGGGTTTGGTTGCAAAAATAAATAAAACAAATTTAGATAAATTATTAGAAAGCTATGGAGTAAAGCTAAATCAAAACTTGGTTCTCGATGTGATTTCTGGCAAAGCACCATTTAGTCAAGGATTTATTCCTTTCTTTATTGAATATCCTTTTTGGCCAAAAGTAATTTCTAGTGGTTTTGATAGAAATAATCCGATTGTTTCTCAGTTGGAAAGTGTTATTTTTCCTTGGGTAAGCAGCATTGATATTTTAAGCGATAAAATAGCAAAAGATAATTATATTTCTTATTTAGCTAAAAGCAGTGAAAAATCTTGGGTTCAAAGTGATAATTTTAATTTAAATCCGCAACAAAGATTTATATCTGGCAAACAAGGACAAAGAACATTAGCAATTTTAATAAAAGGCAAATTTAAAAGTTATTATAGTGACAAAGAGACAGATTCAGCAAGGTTAGCAGTGGTAGGAGACAGTGATTTTGTTAAGGAAGGTATAATAGGGGAACCTAATGATAATTCTATATTTTTTCAGAATTTGGTTGATGGTTTAAGCATGGATGCTTCTTTAATTAGCATCCGTTCCAAGGGAATTACTGACAGGCCAATAAAGGAATTAAGTTATACTCAAAAAATGTTAATCCGTTACTTAAATATATTTGGTTTAACTATTATAGTTATTTTATTTGGTCTCTTACGTTATTATCTACGCCGTAAAAGTAAATTTGTAGATGAATTATAATTTTTAAAAAGAAAAATATGAGTAAACAAAATATTATTTTAGGTATTATTTTTGTTATTTTATTAGGTTTAGCATTTGCTTACCAACCTTTAAGGAATTGGTATGAAGATTACCACAAAGATAAAAATTTTTTTGCTAATATAAATTTTGGTGATGTTAATAAAATAGAAATTGATGGAGAGAAAAAAATTGTTTTAATTCGTGAAGGTGACAGGTGGAAGATAGAAGGAACAAAAGATTTTTATCTAAATGAAAGACGTGCTGAAAAAATAAAAAACGCTTTTGAGGATGCAAAAAAAAGTAATTTAGAAGTGATAAGCGAAAATAAGGAAAAGAAAAATCAATTTTTAACTAATGATGGAAAAGGGACAAGAGTAAAACTATTTAAGGATAATAATCTTATTTGTGATTTTATAGTAGGAAAATTGGCTAGCGATTTTAGAAGTACTTATATTTCTAAAAATGATATAGATAAGACCTATTTAATTAAAGCAAATTTTGACGGAGCATTTAACCATAATGATTGGTATGATAAGACAATTTTTAATACTTCCAAAGACAAAATTACAAAAATTAGAATGCAATACCCAGACAGAGAATTTACTATTGAAAAAATTAAAGATGGGGATAAAGAAAAGTGGGAAGGAGTTTCCCCATATAAGTTTAGTGTAGATGAGGAAAAAGTAAATAAAATTTTGGATATTATGACTTACTTGCGAGCCGCTAAAATCCCAGAACAAAAATTTGAAGGTACAGGCCTAGAAAAACATTTAATTATTGTAGAGGCTAGCGGCGACGATGTTGATAATGTTATAATGATTGGTGATGCTTATAAGGACGAAAATGGAGAAGAATTATACTATGCTAAAAAAGGAGATAGTGATAATATTTACCTAATAACCAAAAAACAAAGAGATGAATTAGATAAAACTATTAGGGATTTAAGGTAATAATTAATTGTAAATAATGAATGTAAATATTGACAGATATATCTTAGTATTATAAATTACTTTAATATATTTTGCTCGTTTTTTAATTAAAATTTATCAATAAAGGAGGTAAAGATGAAAGAAAGAAATTTGGTGCAGAGAATTCAAAGCGGAGAATTTGTTGTTAATCAAAAACCACCATTAGCTATAGAAATAGGGCAACGTTGCCCAGTTTGTGGTAGCATACTAAATGGCTTTGAAGAATGTGATTTTTGTGGAAGTTTGCAACTTTGGCTAAAAAAGAAAGAAAGAGAATTAAAACAATTAAGAGAAAAGATTGAAAATAAAAAAAGAGAAAAAAGAGGGAAATTTTTGAAAGCATTATCCGAGTATTTTGACATAGAAGAACACCCAAAACAAGAGGAGTTGTTATATCTTTCCTTTAATTTTGCCGGTTACGCTGGATGTAATGGTGATAATATTGCGGAACAATTAATTATTTTTGAAATATTAGAAAAATTAGTTTTATTAGCGAAATAACAGACGAAAGAGGGAGTTATCAAACTCCCTCTTTTAACTAATAGAATAAATATTAAAAAATAAACTTATGTTTAAAAAAATTTTATTGGGACTTACAACTACCAAAGGATCAGATTGGCGACAAAAAATAAAAGAAATAGAGCTATATGATTTAAAGGAGATAGCTTTATTTTTGACTTGTTTAAACAAACTGGAGAGAGAAGAATTATATAATTTGTTGGAAAAAACTAAAATTAAAAAAATCCCCCATGTTCATCTAAGAACTGACATGGACATTAGCGAATTAGATTATTTGATCAAAAGATATAATACCAAAATTTTTAATTTGCACTCTCAAAAACAATTTCCTATAGATAAAACTTATATAAAATATAAAAAAATGATTTTTCTAGAAAACACCCAAGTAATTCCGACAGAGGAAGAGTTGAAAGAATATGGGGGATTATGTCTTGATGTAGCTCATTGGCATAATGCTATTATTACTAATTATAGCGAATACAACAACTTTGATTATTTAGTAAAAAAATTTCCTATTGGTTGTTGTCATATATCAGCAATTAGAGAAACTTATACATTTGATGATGATTATGCTCTGTGGAAAAGTTATGACAGTCACTTTTTTGAAAATTTAAATGAATTTAATTATCTTAAAAAATATTTAAAATATTTGCCTAAAATTATCAGTCTTGAACTAGAGAATTCCTTTAAAGATCAACTAAAAGTCAAAGAGTATTTAAAGAAAAATATTTTTAATTAATTTCATATAGTTATTCTTGTTTTAAAGTAACAACCACTATCCTGTTAAAGCCAGCTAAATCTTTTATAATCTTAAATTTTGCCTGAGGAAAGAAATTTGGAATAATCTTCTTAATTTTTTGTGTTTGTGAAGGATCAATTTCAATTAGTATATAGAGATTATTTAAATGCGCTTTTTTAACTTGTTCAAATAGTTGCCGATAATATTTTAACCCATCTCTACCTCCATCTAAAGCTAGCCGTGGTTCAGCTTGAATTGAAAATGATTTTTTGATTTGTTTTGGCGTTAAATATGGCAGATTGGCGGTAATAATTGTTTTGATATTGTTAAATTTTATAATATTTTTCATTGGTTTCAGTAAATCACCTCTTAAAAAAACAATTTCATTCTTTAGTTTATGTAGTCCAGAGTTTTTGGCGGCTACTTTGAGTGCCTTATTAGATATATCAATAGCGAAAAAATTAAAATTATTTAAATTTTTATATTTACTTTTTATTGTTCTAGCAATACTGATAATAATACAGCCACTGCCAGTGCCAACATCGATAATTATCGTTTTTGTTTTTGGTCTAATAATCTTTAAGACTTCATCAGTGATCAATTCTGTCTCCGGCCGTGGCACCAAAACATTTTTATTAACAAAAAATTTTAAACCATAAAACTCCTTTTCTTTAATTAAATAAGCTATTGGCTCGCCGGCAATTCTTTTTTTTATTAGTTTTTTTAATTTATTTTCTTCTAATTTATTTAATTGATATTCAGGATGTGTTAAAATAAATTCTCTTGGTTTATTAATTATTAGAGAAATTAGTATATCTAAATCAACAGAATCAATTTTATAATAGTTTTTCTTTTTAAATTCCAGAATAGATAACATAACATGTTTAGACCTACTCACTTTTATTGTTTTTTTGGATTTTTATTATAATAAATTTGAGCTAATTAATTTTAATTTATTTTTCGCCTCTACATCTTGAAGTGATTGGATAATATCATCTAAGTTGCCGTCTAGAATATCATCTATATTACTCCATGATTTTTTTATTCTATGATCTGTAATACGATCTTGAGGAAAATTATAAGTTCTTATTTTTTCACTTCTGTCGCCTGTTCCTATTTGTTGTTTCCTTTCAGCCGCTTCTTTTGCTCGTTTTTCTTCTTCTATCTTTTCTTTAAGACGAGCCCGTAAAATTTGCATGGCTTTTTCTTTGTTCTGGTGTTGTGATTTTTGGTCTTGGCATTGCACGACTAGACCAGTAGGTAAATGAGTAATGCGAACAGCTGAATTAGTAGTGTTTACTTTTTGGCCACCAGGACCAGAGGCAGCGTAAGTATCAATCCTTAAATCTTCTGGCTTTATTTCTATATCAACTTCCTCAGCCTCAGGCAAAACTGCCACCGTAACGGCTGATGTATGAATACGGCCTTGTTTTTCGGTCTCAGGAACCCTTTGAACACGATGAGTGCCTTTTTCAAATTTTAAATATTTATAAACATTATTACCTCTAACAAAAAAAATAATTTCCTTAAACCCACCAATGCCAATGGGGCTGGAACTCATTATTTCTACACGCCAACCTTTTTTTTCGGCAAAACGAGAATACATACGAAAAAGATCGGCCACAAAAAGCGCTGACTCATCTCCTCCTGTTCCAGCTCGTATTTCCATAATGACATCTTTTTTATCCATAGGATCAGAAGGCAATAAGGCTATCTTAATTTCTCTTTCTAATTCCTCTTTTTCATTTTCCAAATTTTCTAAATCTTCCTCAGCAATTTTTACCAATTCACTATCAAGATTTTCTTTTATTATTTCTTTGTTATCTCTAATTTGTTTTTCAATTTTTTCTAACTTTTCAATTTTTTCTACTATTTCCTTGAGTTCGGCATGTTCTTGAGAAATTGCTTTTAATCTTTCTGGATTACTAATGATTTTAGGGTTAGCTAATTCTTTTTCTAATTTATTAAATTTTTCTTTTATTTCAGAAAACATAAGTTTAAAGAATACACAAAATATTAAAAAATAAAATTAAAAAGTGGATCAAAAATAAAAAATTATAAATTAATATATTTTTATATTTTTTAATCCCTAAACCTTAATTTATAATTTATTATTCACATCTTTTAATTTTTGCTCCAAGCGCTCTTAATCTATCATCTATTTTTTCATACCCACGATCAATTTGATAAATGTTATTTATTTCAGTTTCGCCCTCTGCGATTAAAGCAGCAATAATCATAGAAATTCCGGCGCGTAAATCTGGGGAAGTAAGTTTTCTACCGTACAACTTACTAGGACCATTAACTACCACCCGATGCGGGTCACACATAATAATGTCAGCGCCCATTTGAGTAAGCATATCGGTATAGAGTAATCTTCTGTCATAAATAGTTTCATGAATCAATGATGTGCCGTGAGCCTGTGTCATTAAAACTGTGTAAGGAGATTGTAAATCAGTAGGAAAGCCGGGATATTCATGAGTTTTAATGCTATATGCTTTTATGTTTTTGTTTTTTTTGATCTTTATCCAATCATTTCCAGTCTCAAATTTTATACCAACTTTTTTAAAAATATTTAATAATATTTCAATATGTTTTGGTTGGCAGTGCGTTATAGTGATATTAGAACGGGTAGCAGCGGCCATTATAGCAAAGGTGCCTGTTTCAATACGATCCGGTATAATATTAAATACTCCTGCTCTAATTTTGTCAACTCCTTCTATAGTAATCACAGGAGTGCCAGCCCCCTTAATTTTAGCGCCTTGTTCATTTAAATAATCAGCTAAGGCCTTAATCTCTGGTTCCATTGCGCAATTTTTCAGAATTGTGGTTCCTTTGGCTAATACTGCTGTCATCATTAAACTTTCTGTCCCGGTAACACTTACTGTTGTAAAAAAATAATTACATCCTTTTAATTCCTTGGCTTTTAGGTGATAATAATTATTTTTAATTTTAATCTCAGCGCCCATTGCCTGAAATCCTTCTAAAAACAAATCAATTGGCCTACTTCCTGCTCCAATTACACAACCCCCTGGATGGGGAAATTTTACTTCCTTTAGTCTGGCTAAAAGAGGACCTACAAACATAATAGAAGCCCGAAATTTATTGGCTAATCCTATTGGTAGTTCAATAGTATTTAAATTTTTAGCTTGAATTTGGCATTGATTTTTATCTTTGTTTACAATAGTGCCCAAAGCTTCAGCCATTTCCAAAGATCTGTTGATATCTTCTATTTCAGGTAAATTTTTAATTACAATTGGTTCTTCTGACAATATAGAAGCGGGAATAATTTTTAAGGCCGCATTTTTAGCGCCTTTTACTTCTATTTCTCCTTTTAACTCGTTTTGGCCGTAAATAAGAAATGTTGACATATATTTAAAGTAAATTCAAAGCAAATTCTTAATTTTAGCTTAACTTAATTTTTTAATAATTTCAAGATAATACAATTGTTAAATAAGTTCACATACATTTTGGACTCCGCAGGAGGCCAAAATGTATGCAAATAGGGTTTAAATTCCATAATTGCCGTGGATTTGGTAGATTA
>JALSMD010000110.1 GCA_026987855.1 Candidatus Falkowiibacteriota bacterium
GCCGTTTAACTAAATACTTAATAGAAGAATATAAAGGAACACCTACACCTGAACAATTGAAACGGTTAAAAAACGCAGTATATAAACGCATTTCGGGGATTATTCGAAAAGAAGAATTTAGACAACTGCTTAACGCTTCTTTAAAGAAAACAAGTGAGGGAGTTGGTTTTAATTATAGAACTGCTAAACATTTAACCGATTATTTTGAAAAAATAATTGCTCAAGGAATCAAAATAGAGGGTAAACATTAAACATTATGATTAGACTTAGAGATACTTTAAAATTATCAACGAGAATGTTTAAAACTAGACCAGCCAGAACTTGGTTGACTATTTTAGGTATTGGTGTTGGTATAGCAGCAGTGGTAGTTTTAGTTGGCCTTGGTTATGGTTTACAGGGGATACTTTTAGAAAAAATTGTTTTTGGCGAAGCTCTTTTGAGTCTTAATGTTATGACGCCGCCATCACGTGTAGTAGTTATTACAGACGAAACTCTTAATAAATTTTCTCAAATAGAGAATGTAGAGGCAGTTGAACCTATGGCAGGCTTTAATGCCTTAATCACTTTTGAAAATCTAACAGGCAGTATTATGTTGCAAGGCGTTGAGCCACGTTATTTTAATTATGCTGGTGTTGTAGCTAAAGAAGGGGAATTGTTTACTGAAAAAGAAGATGATCAAATTGTTATTTCGTCAGCTGTTTTAAAATTATTTGAAATTGAGCCACAAGATGCTATTGGGAAAAAAGTAAAATTTAAGGTTTTTTTACCACAGGCTGACAATCAAGAAGAGGTTCAAGAAATACCTTTAAATAAAGAATATACTATTAAAGGAGTAGTAGAAGACACAGCATCTTTATTTGTCTATATTCCTTTAGGTGAATTTAAATCTCGTTTTGTAATTCCTTATTATGAAAAAGCAAGGGTAAAAGTAACTAGTAATGAATTTTTAAATCCAGTTGAAGATGAGATAATTAAAATGGGATTTATTGTCACCGCGCTTTCTAAAACAGTTGATCAGGCCAACAAGATTTTTCGCGGCATACAAGTTACTCTAGCTATTTTTGGTGGCATAGCTTTAATTGTGTCCGCTATTGGAATGTTTAATACTATGACCGTTACCTTACTAGAGCGCACTAAAGAAATAGGTATTATGCGTACAATAGGAGGGTCTCCTTTAATTATTAAAACTCTTTTTTTAACAGAATCAGTTTTAATGGGATTTTTGGGAGGCATAGTTGGAATTATTATAGGTGTTGGCGGTGGACTAGCTATAAATTTTTTGCTTAATATGATAGCAGTACGTATGGGCGGAGCGGCAATTGCCCTTTTTAGATTTCCTATACCATTTTTAATTTTTGTAGCAATTTTTTCAGCAGTAATGGGATTTTTAACTGGTTTGTTCCCAGCCAAAAGAGCTGCTTCTCTCAATCCCTTGGATGCTATCAGATATAGTTAGTGCTTGACAAGAATTTTAAAGTTTTGTTAATATAAAAAACGGTAAGCCGGCGTAGCTCAGTTGGTAGAGCAGTGGTTTTGTAAACCATTGGTCGGGGGTTCGAGTCCCTTCGCCGGCTCATATCTTTTATGTATTATGTATAATATTAAAAGTAGGAGCAAATATATGCCAAAAATTATTATTGCCTCAGGACCAGTTATTGTTGAGAATAATAAAGTTCTTTTAAACAAACATAGCGACGATTTGTTTTGGAAATTTTGTGGAGGTAAGGTTGAAAATTATGAGACTGATTTAATTGAAAATGCGCAAAGGGAAGCAAAAGAAGAAATGGGCATAGATGTGAAAATTATTAATGAAGAGCCATTTATTACATTTACTCGCAAAGAAACTTCCGAAGGAAAAGTGGATGTAATTTTAGTGCATTTTTTGGCAGAAAGAGTAGGAGAGATAAATCCAGGTGAGGATATTCGGGAATGGGATTGGTTACCCCTAGATAATTTACCAGAAGATTTAGCTCCAAATATCATCCCTACGCTTAAACATTTTGGTTTTATTAAGTAATAGTTTTATTGATAAAAAGCAGAGCTATATTTGGCTCTGCTTTTGTATATATAAAATTAATGTGCGAATTAGGAACTAGGGATTAAAAATTTTAATATTTATTTTTAATTTCTAATTCCTGATTTATAATTCATTATACATATATGATTATTTTTTTATACGGCGAAGACACTTTTCGTAGCCAAAGAAAATTAAAAGAATTAGAGGAAAAATTTTTACGTGAAGTTGATCCAAGCGGCAATAGTATTGATAAGCTGGAAGGAGAAAAATTGAGCCTGTCGCATTTACGAGAGAGTTTAAGCTCTTCGTCTCTTTTTGTTCAAAAACGTTTAATTGTTATTAGAAATATTTTTGCTAATAAAAGCGAGTCTATTTTTTCTCCACTTGCAGACTACTTGAAGAACTTTTCTAGTAATAATATTATTATTTTTTGGGACAATATAAGCGGGACGAATTTAAGTAAAAACAAGGTTAAATTATTTAATTTTTTAAAAAAATCTAATCCTGAGAAAAATCATTTTGTCCAAGAATTTAAGCCTCTTTCTAATTTTCAAACTGTTAATTGGGTAAGACAAGAAGCGCAAAATCGTGGTAGCAGTATTTCTTATCAGGCAGCTAATACTTTAGTTTCTTTTGTAGGAAACGATTTATGGAGAATAAGCAATGAATTAGATAAATTATTGTATTATAAACAATCCAAAGAAGGTAAAAGCAATTTAATTGAAGTGGAAGACGTTAGACAAATGGTTCGCGGGCAAATAGATGAAAATATTTTTTCCTTAACAGATGCTTTGGGCGGCAAAAACAAAGCGCGCGCCATAGAATTGTTAGAAGAACAAATAGAGGCGGGCGCAAATCAAGTTTATTTATTATCTATGATTATCAGGCAATTTAAGATATTATTACAAGTTAAGGAAGCGGTTGAAGCCGGTTTAAGCTCGCGCAAGATAATTAATTTTTTAGATTTGCATCCCTTTGTTGTTCAAAAAAGTCTAACTCAGTCTCGTTATTTTTCACGTGAATTATTAAAAAAGATATTAATTTATTTAATTGAAGCTGACAAAAAAATGAAAAGTTCCCGTGTTGATTTGCGGGATATTTTGGGAGTAATGATTGCGAAAATTTAGTTTATTATACTTAAATTTGGGTTAGCTTTTAATTTTTGCCAAGGAATGAATTTACCTTTGCGAGCGCGCCAGAGACCAGCAATGGCTATCATGGCGGCATTGTCTGTTGTATATTTTAAATTTGGTAAAATTAAATTAACATTTGGCAGCTTTTTTTTAAGGATTTGCTTAAGTTGTTTTCTCAGTTTGCGATTGGCAGACACTCCCCCAGCTAGCATTATAGTGTTAGCTTTTTTTATTTTAGCTGCTTTAATGGTTTTAGTAATTAGAGTATCAATAATAGCTTGTTCTACTTCATAACAATAAGCAGGAATATTTTTTTTGTAATTTTTATCTTTTTCAATAGCGTAACGAAGAGCAGTTTTTAATCCCGAAAAGGAAAAATCAAAATCATTACTATTAATCATTGGGCGTGGCAAGGTAGGTAGAGACCCGTTTGAATATTTTTGCGCTTCACGAGAAATAATTGGACCCCCTGGATAACCTAGCCCAAGCAATTGCGCTGCTTTATCAAAAGCCTCTCCGGCCGCATCATCTCTGGTTTCGCCTATGATTTCAAATTCACCTTCTTTTTTAATGAAAATAAGCATAGTGTGGCCGCCGGAAACAGTTAAAGCTACTATTGGATAAACGATATTTCTTGGATTTAAAAAGTTCGCATAAATATGTCCTTCAATATGATGTACAGCTACTAATGGTATTTCCCAAACATAAGATAATGTTTTAGCGGTTTCTGTGCCTACCAAGAGTGAACTTATGAGGCCGGGACCAACTGTCACAGCAATCGCATTTAGTTTGTGAGAAATAATTTTAGGATTCAATTTAGTCCCTGTAATAATTTTAGCTTTTTTTAGCGCTTTATCAATTACGGGGATAATTTTTAAAATATGTTCGCGTGCAGCCACTTCTGGCACCACACCACCATATTTTTGATGTATTTTTATTTGAGAAGAAACAATATTAGATAAAACTTTAATTTTACCGTTTTTTTCTGTTACTACAGCGGCAGCTGTTTCGTCACAACTTGTTTCAATGCCTAAAACTATCATATTTTAAAATTTAAATATTAGTTTATTTTAACTTTTGATTTTATGTTTTGATTTTTTGTATATTTCTATCACATTTCTAAATAAAATAGCTATAGTTATAGGCCCCACTCCCCCTGGAACAGGCGTAATAAAATCAACCTTATTTTTTACTTTTTCAAAGTCAACATCGCCGCATACTTTGCCGTTTTTTCTAGAAATCCCTATATCAATAATAACTGCATTTTCTTTTACCATATCTTTGGTAATAAATTTTGGTCTGCCTACCGCAGTGATTAAAACATCTGCTTTTTTTGATTTTTGAGCAATATTTTTATTATTTGAATACACTACATCAACTTTTGCCTGTTGGCATTCTAAAATGCGAGCCAAATTTTTACCAAAGATATCAGAGTTAGTAATAATGCAAACTTTTTTATTTTTTATATCATAATTAATACTTTTTAGTATTTCTAAAACAACACCAAAAACAGGAGGAAGAATTTTGCCATATTCGCAAGTAGTAAAAAGAAATTCTAAATTTTTTTTATGAAATCTATCAGCATCTTTTTCTGGTTTAATACTATTAATAATTTTATTAGCATCAATATGTTTTGGTAAAGGCAGTTGAACTAAAATAGCATCTATAAGAGGATCCTCGTTAAGGAATTTAATAGTATCTAGTAAATCTTTTTCTGTAACTAGAGAATTAAATTTATATAAGTGAGTATCAATACCAATTTTTTTTGCTTCCCTTTCTTTCATTTTTACATAAAGTTTAGAGTCTTCTCTTTCGCCCACTAAAATAATCGCCAGATTTGGTCTCTGGCCATTGGTTTCAGTAGCATGACAATATTTTTCTACATCCTTAACTATTTTGTCTTTTATTTTATTCGCCAAAGCGTGGCCATCAATTATTTTTGATTTAGACATATAATTGAAATTAAAAACAAGATTAAATTTTATAGTTTGTACTTTGGTTTATTTTGAGTCGTTGATTTTGTATAGATAGTTTAATTTTTACATTTTGATTTTATCTTTTGTATAGCTTTTCTAAACAATTCCCCCCTTTCTTTATAATTTTTAAACACGCCAAAACTAGCGCAAGCAGGGGAAAGTAGTATTGTATCCCCAGCAACTGCCATTTTGTTAGCTTGTTTTATAGCAGAAGACATATTATTAACAATTATGATTTTATCTGGTGGATAATTTATTTTTTTTAATTCAGTAATTATTTTTTGCCCGCCTTTGCCTTTAAATAAAATTATAGCCTTTGCTCCTTTTTTAAGTTCATTTGCTAAATTAAAAAAATTTGCTCCTTTATCAGCTCCGCCGCCAATCCAAATAATTGGTTTTGAAAAAGCTTTTAGGGCAGTGATAGTTGATTCAGGGGTAGTAGCAAAGCTGTCATTATAATACTCTACTTCTTTAATTTTGTCTATAAACTCTAAACGATGAGGAAGAGATCGGAAATTTTTAATAGCTTTTTTGATGTGTAGTTTTCCAACTCCAATTAATTTGGTAGCCAAAGCGGCCGCGGCGATATTCTCTTGATTGTGTTCTCCGAGTAATGAACTTCTTATTTTTAGTAACTGATCTTTTATTTTAAGGTGGTCTTTATTTACAAAACAGGCATCAGCTGGACAGCTAGCGCTAAAAGTGAATACCTTTGAATTTGGCTTTATTTTTATTTTGTTTATTAAATTATGATTAATGATTAGTTTATCGTTTTCGTTTTGATATTTAAAAATATTGCTTTTAGCTCGCCAATATTTAGCTAAACTATGGTGATAGTTTGGGTTGTTAGGGTCAGCGGGAGAGAGGTGTTCGGGGAAAATGTTGGTAATTACCGCAATATGTGGACTAACTGTAAAATCTTCTAGTTGAAAGCTGGAAAGTTCTAAGACAATCCAATCATTTTTTTTAATTTTATCTATGAAGGAGAAGGGAGCAATACCAATGTTGCCCCCCAAAAATGCTCGGCGACCACTTGTTTTAATAATGTTATAAATTAAAGATGAAGTAGTTCCTTTACCCTTGGTGCCTGTTATTCCAATAATGTTTTGAGAAGGACAGATATCAAAAAAAAGACGAATGGCAGAAGTAATTATAGCTCC
>JALSMD010000111.1 GCA_026987855.1 Candidatus Falkowiibacteriota bacterium
GGATAGCCGGGAGAGCGGAAAATAACATCAAATTCTGTTAGGCCTTTGTTATAGGATTCTCCTAACCTCCATCTTAGAGGAGCGTTGTTGAATTCTTGTATTTTTTGTTGTAATTTATGTTTAGTTTTGGCATCACAGACAGTTATCTGCGCTTCAATTTTTTTATTTAGAAGAAATTTTAAGAGGAAATAATTTTCTATACCAAGACCTAGTAAGGCTATTTTTTTATTTCTTAATCGTTGTAGATCCATATTTATTTAATTCCCGGGATTAGTTTTTTAATATTTTCTAACGAATAAGATTTGCTAGCTTGTTTTATTTTTTCGCGCGCACGACGCGTTTTAACAAATTTCAGCCAATCACGATTGGGTCCCTTACGATTTTTGTCAACAATAATTTCCACCATATCACCATTTAATAATTTTTGATCTAGACTAGCCATTTTGTTATTAACTAAAGCGCCACTTGCTTTATTACCAATTTCTGTATGAATAGCATAAGCAAAATCAACAGGCGTTGATCCTTCTGGTAAATCAAGCACATCACCTCTAGGCGTAAAAACAAATATGCGGTCTTGAAAAAGATCAAATTTAACCTTTTTAATAAAATCTTGTGAATTTTCAGCCTCTTTTTGTATTTTTAAAATTTCTTGTACCCATTTTGGTTGTTGAGTAGCTGGTTCAGAACTTCCTTTTTGTTTATAATACCAATGAGCCGCTATACCATATAGAGCTTCTTCATGCATTTCTGGAGTGCGAATTTGAAATTCAGTTAGTTTTCCCTCTGGTCCGAAAACAGTAGTATGGAGACTACGATAACCGTTTGGTTTAGGCGTAGCAATATAATCTTTAATGCGCGATGATTTTGGTTTCCAAATAGAATGGATGATACCCAAACTCTTATAACAATCAGCAATTGTAGGAACAATAACTCTTAAAGCAAATACATCATGTATTTCATCAAATTTTCTGTCTTTACGTTGCATTTTTTGGTATATGCTGTATAAATGTTTAAAACGTCCTTGAATTTTATACTCAATATTTTCTGCCTTCAATCTTTTTCCCAATGTATTTTTGACTTTTTGAATGTATTGAGTTCGTTCTATTTTTTTCTCAACTTCATATTCATATTCTAGCTCCTTGTATTCATCTGGATGAAGATATTTGAAGCATAAATCTTCCATTTGCCATTTAAGCCTCCATATTCCTAAAAGTCCGGCAATTGGAGCATAAATTTCTAAAGTTTCTCTAGCAATTCTTAGTTGTTTATTGTGTGACAAGGCATCTAATGTGCGTAGATTATGTAAACGATCAGCAAACTTAATTAAAATAACTCTCAAATCTTTTGCCATTGCTAAAAACATTTTACGTAAAGATTCGTTATAGCGATCAATACCGCGATATTTTACTTTGCTTAATTTTGTAATCCCTTCTACCAGAGAAGCAATTTCTTTTCCAAAGTTTTTTTCAACATCTTCAAGAGTATAGTCTGTATCTTCGGGAACATCATGTAAAACTCCTGCAATGATAGTGTTTAGATCAGCCTTAATTTGAGCAAGAGTATAAGCAGTATGTAAACTATGTTGAATGTACGGTTCACCATTCATTCTTTTTTGCCCCTCATGCGCTTTAGAAGCAAATTCATAAGCTAACCTCAAGAGCGTTGTATCTGCTTTGGGGTCATTTTCTTTAACTTTATTTATAATACGATCAATGGTCATCATTTGCTCTTAATAAATATTTTATGTTATAATAATATTATAAAATTGTGGATTAGTCAATTAAGAAAATGCTTAATTTGAACAAAAAAAATATTCAAATATTTTCAATTATTTTAGCATTTTTTCTTTTTTTTGTTTTCTTTGTCCATGTTGGTTTAGCGCAAGTTGATACAGGCATAAATTATGCCGATGCAACTGGTCTAGGAAAACAAGATATAAGAATTACAATAGCTAAAATCATTAGAATATTTTTAGGATTTTTAGGAATAATAGCTGTTTTTGTTATTATGTATGCTGGTTGGCTTTGGATGTCAAGCGAAGGGAACCCCCAACAAATTAGTAGAGCTAAGCGTGTTCTAAGTAATGGAATAGTAGGACTGATAATTATTTTATCGTCGTTCGCTATCACAAATTTTATTTTAAATAAGTTAATAGGGGCAACTGGCGGTGTTTCTCCTTTCTCTGGCAATACTAGTATTAATTTTGTGGGTGGCTTAGGTTCAAGCGGAAATAATATTATTGAATCCCACTACCCTGCCCGCAATCAAAAGAACATCCCTAGAAATACTAGTATTGTTATTACTTTTAAAGAGCAAATGGATATTGCTGATTTAATTGCTGGTTCTAATATAAATACTACTAATATATTAATTTATAA
>JALSMD010000112.1 GCA_026987855.1 Candidatus Falkowiibacteriota bacterium
TTCAAGCCAAAAATTGTAAAAGTTAATGTAGCGTCAACTGTAGCTGTCATCAAAACATCTTCAATAATATATACTCTAACTTGCACTCTTTCTAACAAAACATCGCTATCATCATAATGATAAATATCAATTTTATAACTTCCTTCAGCACTTGGATTGTTAACACTAGTAATGGTAACTTTAGTAGATGTGGCGGCAACTGCTGTTGCGGCTACACAATCAACTGTATTGCCAGTGCTAGAAGCAGTTAAACCAGAACAATTCGTATTAGCTGCCGAAATGTTGGAAAAATCGCTTGGGAATACTATTCTCCAATATCCTCCTGCTGGTGTTGTTGTTCCTGTTGTAAATTGGATAGTATGTGTAACTCCTGTGGCAGCAACATCAGAATCGCTGATTGTGTCTTTAGCATCTGTCAAGGAATCGACAGCTTGTGCCACTCTCAAAGGTGAGGCAAGGCCATACATTGCTATCATAGAAAATATTATGATAGCAATAAGTGGCTTTTTTAATTTTTTAAATTTCTTAAATCTCATATTTTTGTTTTTAGTTTTTAATTTTTATTTGTTAATAATTTAATAATTAATCTGTTATTAATTATCAAATATAAGCGCTTATATTTTATATGTTTATCAAGATAATCGACCTTTTATAATTATCTTGATATAAATAAATATAAATAAAAAATTAATTTTACTAATAAAAAAATGCTTTTTGCCAAAACAAAAAGCATTTTTTATATATAATGCCTTCTTTTCCAAATGGTACTAATGATACTAAATTTTATCTTTTTAATGGGGATTTTCGTGCTTTTACTTTTTATTTTTGCTTTTTGTTTTGGTTTTTTATTTTTTTGCTATAGGGATTTTATAAGAACTTTTTTATTCTATTTATATTATACCTTATTTTAAAAAAGTGGTCAACAGCCTAGGCTGTGGAAAAATACTAACAATAATCTTTAAATACTATATCTTAAACAAAAACTAAGTACATATATATATTTTATAGTAATATAATATAGTAAAATATAAATAACTATATAAATTAATACAACTAAAATTTAATAAACAATAAAAAAACAAAATATTTTTTATAATAATTTTTATAATAATGTTATTATATTGATTTCAGGTTAAAAATAGTTTATGTTTTAAAATAAAAAAGGGCTTTACAAATATATATTATATGTTATTATCAAAGGGTAAATATACATGTTCTTTTAAATAAAATAAAAAAGGAGAAAAAAATGATATCTTGTGAAATTAAAGAAATATATGAAATAATAATTCAAGAAAATAAGAAATTACAACTAGAAAAGAGAAGAATAACAAAAAATATTATTGATAGGTGTATATTATATATCCCTGAGATAGAAAATATCATACGAAAAGCAATCGACAAAAACGGTGACTTAAACAAAGAAATATTAAAAAAAGAGCTAGAAAGCTTTTACATTAAAACAATTAATAGTAAAAATTATAAATTAATCTATCACATCCTAATGTTATTTAGGAAAGATGACGGAAAAAAATACATAAGATACATCTTACAAGGAGAAGACAATAGACAATTTCAAATACAAAACAAATATATTATATAAATAACCCTTGCACAAAGCAAGGGTTTTATTATTTAATGATATTCACATTTGGCAAAATTCCACCCCATTTTCTTTTGTGTTTCTTTGTTTAGTGGTATCTTTCCTATAATCTTCATCTTCTTTCCTGTGGCTCTCCATCCTAACTCTTCATCAACAACATCATCATTAGAACGACCTTCAACTATATAAAGCCATCCGCCTCCATATCTGCCATAAAGGTTAGTTATATCTTCGCTATAATAAATAACGCCATCTTTTCCGGGAATTATATAAGAACCTACTGGTAAATCAACTTTTGTGACATGATAACCCTTTATCACCTTATAACCTTCTTTACTTCTTTTTTCTAAAAGATTACTTAAATCACTTATTACTTCTTCTGTTCTGACATCCTCAATATCCTTACTTTCTAAGAATTTCTCTAGCCATCTCTTTCGCAAAGAATAAGGCAATTCTTCTAACATGTCTCTAACCTTTTTTATTTCTTTTATAGAACTCCTATTAATTTCCAAAATCTCGCTAATATCGTCTGGCAATTGATTGAGCAACTCTATTCTTTCTTTTTCATCATCTTCGTATTGTCGGTTATTCTCAGCCGATAACATAACATCATCCTCAATATATTCTAATCTTTCCATACTTTTGTATTCAAATTAGATTAAAACGACTTTATTTTTTAATTACATCATTTTTCTGCGAATAAATGCCGGGATGCCTAATTCATCATCTTCATCTTCATTTGCCACAACCTCCTTTTTTTTGGCTGGTTCTGCCTGAGCAGCTTTTAATGAAGATACCTTTGGCCTCTTCTTTTCCTTTTTTATTTCTTCTTTTTCCTGTTCTTTAATGAAATTATTTGGCGTATATGTCCTTTCTTGGTTTAGCGCAGAATTATTAGTTATTTTTCCATCAAAGCCAGTAGCTACTACTGTTACCTTTATTTCATCTTTTAATTTTTCATCAATAACAGTTCCAAAAATAATCTTTGCATCTTCATCGGCAGAAGCGGTGATTACTTTGGCGGCTTCATTTACTTCGTTCATACCTAAATTTGGTCCACCTGTAATTGTAAAAAGTATTCCGCGAGCACCCTCAATATTCATCTCAAGCAAAGGAGAGTTAACTGCCGCTTTAGCTGCTTCAATTGCCTTATTCTCGCCGCTAGCCTGCCCAATACCCATTAAGGCTGATCCAGCGTTTGCCATTACTGCTTTTACATCAGCAAAATCCACATTAATTAAACCAGGGATGGTAATTAACTCTGCTATTCCTTGTACTCCTTGCCTTAAAATTTCATCCACGACCATAAAAGCATCTAGGAGACTTGTTTTTTTATCAATAACTTGTAATAATTTATCATTTGGAATAGTGATAATAGTATCCACTTTATCAGTTAATTCTGTTAAACCACGCTCGGCAATATTTTGTCTTTGAACGCCCTCAAAAGAGAATGGTTTTGTTACCACGGCCACGGTCAAAGCTCCCAGATCCCTGGCGATCTCAGCTACAATTGGAGCAGCGCCTGTTCCTGTGCCTCCGCCTAATCCACAAGTAACAAAAACCATATCAGCATCTTTAATAGCTTCTCTAATTTCATTTTGGGATTCTTCAGCTGATTGCCTGCCCAATTCTGGATTCATTCCTGCTCCTAGGCCACGAGTAATTGATTTGCCTATATGTAATTTTGTATTAGCTTTATTATAATGAAGAGCCTGTACATCTGTATTTATAGCAATAAATTCTACACCCTTAACTCCACTGTCAATCATTCTATTAACAGCACTTCCTCCTGACCCTCCTACACCAACTACCTTAATTTTAGCAAATGTTTCTATATCTGGTTTTACTTCTGGCATATTTTTTTATTATTCCAAAAACTTGTTTTTATTTTATATTATTATAAAAAAAATATCAAGGGGTTATGTATAAAAATTTTATACAAATCTTTAAGGCTTAAAAGAATTGAGAATATCTTTAAGCTTTTTAAAGTATTTATTAACTGCCTCTCTACCTGGCAAATTAAATTTTTTAGTAACCTCTATAGTTTGGTTGCCCCATACCACTAATCCCAATGCTGTTAAAAATTGCAGGTCATTAACCTTGTCAATTACAGTAGAGATGTTTTTGTTAGCACCCAAACAAGCAGGAAGGCGGAGTTGTTTTTTTGCTACCTCTACCATGCCTTCTAATTTTGCTCCTCCTCCAATTAAAAATACTCCCGCGGGCAACATCCCTGATCTATCAATCTTTTTGAATTCTTCATCAACTTTTTCAAAAATTTCTTCTGCTCTGGCTTCAATAATTTGCGCAATATATTTTTGGGATACTTTTCTTGCTTCTTCCGGAGAATCTTCCTCTTGAGCCAATTCAGTAATATCTATTTCATCTTTTTTATTAAAATTCTCCGGCAGAGCATTGCCTAATTCAACCTTAATTCTTTCTGCTAAATTAATTGGGCACCTTAAACCAATAGCAATATCAGCAGTAATATGTTCTGAACCAATGGGGATAACAGCTGTATGTAATAATTCCCCTTCTTCAAAAACAACTAAACTAGTAGTGGAGGCCCCAATATTAACTACAGCAACCCCTAACTCTTTTTGTTTAGAATTAATAACAGCTTCCGAAGCGGCTAAAGGAGAAAGAACTAAGTCATCTATTTCTAATCCAGTACGATAAATAGCTTTAGTTAAATTATTGATTTGAGTAGTTAAACCCTGAACAATCAATGTTTCTACCTCTAATCTTACTCCTGTCATTCCTATCGGATCCTTGATATCTTCCTGATTATCAACAGTATATTTAATAGGAATAACATGAAGAATTTCATAATTAGGCGGTACAGATAAAGCACGAGCGGCTTCTATTGCCCTTTCTACATCATCTTGATTAATTTCCCCATCGCTTTTTCCTACTGCTACTACTCCTCTGCTTTTTTCGCATTTAATATGAGGACTGTTAATGCCCACCCACACATTAGTAATAGGAACACCTACTAACCTTTCAGCCTTTTCTAAGCAGGCAGAAATAGAAGAGGTTATATCTTCAATACTATTTACAGCGCCTTTGTTAATGCCTGCAGCAGGCACAGATACCGCACCAATAATTTGTAAACCTTCTTCTTGATTTTGATTTTTTTGGCCAACTACTAAACGTACCTCAGTTGAGCCAATATCTAAACCAGTAATTATATCCATAAATTTATATAAAAAAAGCCAAAATAATAAAAAAAGAAATTAGAAATAATTAAAATTTAAAATCTTAACCTCTTAATTTTCAACCCATTAACATTTTTCGCATTTTTATTATACCATATCAAATTTAATTAAACAAATACGGCCAAAATATGATAATTCCTATAATTACGGCTAAAATTGATGCTATCATTACAGCCCCTGCCATTATATCTTTTATTTCTTTAACATAACTATCAATACGAGGTTTTAAAACATCCGCAATACGTTCAATTGCGCTATTGATAATCTCCATCAAAATAACTATAGTTATTAAAATTATAATAATACACCATTCAATTCGTTTTAAATGAAAATTATAGCCACAACACAAAACAAAAACACCAACTAACACCTGAATTCTTATATTCTGCTCTTCTCTAAAAATTTTAATTAGGCCTTTAACGGCATATTGAAAACTTTTTAATAAACGTTTTGATTTTATATTAAGCATAAATTATAAATGCTTTTTAATAAATTTGTGTCCTAGTTCTTCCATTTGTTTCTTTTGTTTATTAGTTTTGTCGTCATATCCTAAAAGATGAAAAAGACCATGTACTAAAATAAAAATCAACTCCTCTTTGGGCGTGTTATTAAATTTCTTTGCTTGTCTTTTTATTTGTGAATAATTCAAAATAAGCTCGCCAAAAAATTTGCCTTCTTCGTCTCCCGGGAATGCCAAGACGTCAGTTGTTCTGTCAACTCCTCGATATTCTCTATTCAACTGACGCATTCGTTTATCTCCAACGAAAGCAATAGATAAATCATAATCATTATACTTGTACACTTCTAAAAACTTTTTTGCTATTTTTTTTATTAAATTTAGATCAATTTTACTTCTGCTTTTATTATTAACCTCAATCATAAATAAATTTGAATGATTTAATAATCAACTCAAAAACATTGGGATAACTAACAACATCTTCAATTCCAGAATTATAACTAATAGTAATTATATAATTATTCTGTTTGTCTCCTAGATAAACTATATGGTCTTTTTTTATTCCTTCCCAACCATTAAAAGATACTTTATTCTCTGGGGACATACTGCCAAATTGCTTTTTATACCACTCAAAAATACTTATTTTATTTTCATTTGATTGAGCAATAATCTGAATAAATTCATTTTTACTTAGATTGATCATTAAAGAATCATCGCCGCCAAATTTCTTAACACTTAAAGAAACAGGTAAAAGAAAAGAATATTTATAGCTCTCATTTTTATATCGTCTAATAAAGGGAGAATCATCAATTTTTCCTTGGCCACTGGGATTATACAAATTGTCTAATTCTTCTTTGTCTTTGTAGCCATCTTTGTCTGAATCAGAGATGTTTAAATTGCACCCAAACAAAACTTCTTCTTTGTCAAAAAGACCATCCTGGTCCTTATCTGCCATCATCTCGTTTATTTTTACTAAAGGAGAAGTAGAGGAAACAACACTATTTTTTTGTTCTGAAGTAGTGGAAGAAATATTAACATCAGAAGAAGAAGCAATAATTTTATCCGAATCGTCTTTTTTATTAACAACAGAAGAGTCTTCTTTTGAAAGAGTTTTTTCTGTTTCTGAGTTTGTTTTGTTGTTGGTGTTAATAATCTTATTGTCTTTTTCTATTGTTTTTTGAGTGTCATTTGTCTGAAGCAAAGGTTGAGATTGGGTGCTTGTGTTTATTTCGGAAGGAGATTTGATAAAATAAAAATAAACGGCAATTATGCCTCCCAACAGAAACAAAGCGCCTAGAGCAACAATAATTAAACCTGTATTTTTTGCCTTCCTTATGTTTTCTTGTCCGGAATGAAAACGTCGAGGCATTACATGAATTACAATATTGCTCTTCACAGAGTTTTCTTTTTTTGTTGTTCTATCAACTAAGTTTGACATAATTTTAATTTATTTTATTTATTTATTTCATATAATTTTCCTGACCCCAAAGGATTATAACCCGCTTTTACTTCTTGGCCATCTAAATAACCATCTCCATCAGTATCAGGATTAAGAGGATCTGTTTTATAAGTTTTTATTTCTTCCCGATCAAAAAGTCCATCGCCGTCAGAATCAATTTTATAAATATTTGTTCCCAATTCCCTTTCTTCTTGATCAGTTAAACCATCCTGATCTGTATCTTGTATTTCAGGTTTTGTTTTTGATTGTGTAGCTTGTTTTTGAGCGGTGTTGTCATTCTTAACATTATCAGTATTAATAGAAGGAGAATGTGTTTTGTT
>JALSMD010000113.1 GCA_026987855.1 Candidatus Falkowiibacteriota bacterium
AGCAAACAACAATGTAACACAATTAGCTAGTTGCAGAGCCTTGCGGTGGGCATGGATGGCGCTTATACCAAGTTGGGGATTATCATTGATTTATATAAACGCACACGCTTTTTTAAGTGTTATTTTCCCTAATATAGTGTGCAAATTAGGAGAAGAGTGGATACCGCCACAGATGAGAAGCAGAACAGCAAATGGACTTTCTTACTTGGAATGGGCTGGATTGGCAGTTTTAGATTTTATAGTTTTTTGTATTATAATGTTTATAGTAGCTTTGTTAGGAGCAATTATCCGTTTTCTAGATAGTTCAGTAGTAGGAAAAATAATATTAAAACTTTTGTCTTAATATATGAAAAAATTTTTTAAAGACAAGTCATATAAAAAAATATTTTTATTTATAACAGTGATAGTTTTATTGCTAGTTTTTAGTAATGTTTATGTAAATGCGGCTGATTCCACAAATTCCTCCAGCGCCTTGGCAAGTTCTCTAAAAACAGAAACAGAGTCAACTAGTGGTGTAGAAAAATATATTATTTTGGCTTTTGGTTGGCTCTGTGGGCTTATTGTTTCGGCAATTGGATCTTTAAACACTTTTTTAATCCAAAAGTTAGTTGATGTTTCTACCTTTAATCATTTTTCTGATATTCCGGCAGTAGTGCAAGGCTGGTCGTTAGTAAGAGATATTTGCAATATGTTTTTTGTTTTAGTTTTTTTAGTTATTGCTTTTGCTACTATTTTAAGAATAGAAAGTTATAACGCCAAAAGAGCCTTACCAAAACTTTTGATCATGGCGGTTTTAATTAATTTTTCAAGAATGATCTTTTCCCTTTTAATTGATTTTTCTCAAATAGTGATGATGACATTCACGGCTCAAATAAAAGGAGGATATATAGTGGATGCTTTTAATATGCAAAAATTAGGATCATTAAAAAGAGATTTAGAAAATGGTGTCAGCGAATGGGGAGTTGTAACTGCCCTCGTATTGAGCGTAATTGCTACTTTCATTACTTTAGTGGTTATAATTATATTATTAGCTGCTTTCTTGATGAGAATTATAATGTTGTGGATTTATATTATTTTATCTCCTCTGGTTTTTCTTGGTTTTGCCTTTCCAGCTATTAGCGGGTATGTAAGTCGTATTTGGCAAGATTTTATCAAACAATTGATTTTAGGACCTATTTTAGGGTTCTTCTTGTGGTTAGGATTGGGAATTGTTAATAATCAAATAGAAAATTCCAGCGATGTGTTGTGTGCTGGTAAAAGCGGATTCTTTTGCACAGGCGATTTTCAAAAATTCATTATTTTTATTGGTGTCTTGATGGGCGGTCTGATGGTAGCGCAAAATATGAGTTCTGGCTTAGGAAATTTAAGTGGTAGATTGATGGGCACTGGAAAAACAGCCGCACTAGGAGCAATTGGGGCTAATTGGGCAGCAAGAAGATGGAGAGCCTTCCAGTCACAGCGTCAAGCTGCCAAAGAGCAGAAGGCAGCAGAATTTGGCGCAAGGGCATTTAATTTGTATCGCGCTGGCACCACTATCCCAAAAGCTACTTTAAGAGGAATTAGAGAAACGGGCGCAAGGCCGATCTATTGGGCAAAAACAATGGCTAATCAAACTCTAAATAAAACTCCTTTGAAAAATATTAGAGATTCTGTGAAAAGAAATTTGCAGATCAGAAAAGACGCCTTTAATGCTTTTAAAGAAATGCAAGCAACAGGTAAAGACGAGATAAAAAAAGACGGTCTTGTATATAGATCAAATAATAAAGGAGGTGTTGATGTATTTGCGGAAAAACAAGGCAAAAAACAAAAAATTAAATCATTTAATAAAAGCAGTCTTGACTTTACAAAAGGATTTGTTGCTGAGATTACTCCTGCTATGAACGCCATTAGCGAAGCTATAAAAAATAAAGTAGAGAAGATAAAAGTCAACATTGGCAATTTAGATGAAATAGATCTTAAAAATATTATCCAAAGCCGTACAGCTAACAAAGAAGAAAAAATGGCTGCCGCTTCGTTATTAGCCTCTCAGAGAAAGATAAAAGATAGAGAAACCTTTAATCAAATTAAAGATATTTTAAGTAATAATCATTATTTGAAAGATGAGTTTAACAAGATAGCCGATAAATATTATGCTGTATGGAATAACAATAAAGAAGAATTAAAGGCAAAAGCAACTTCTAAAAAAGTAGAGTTAGAAAATTTGGATTTGTCGCAATTTGAAGATGGAATAAGAGAAATTTTAGAGACAGCTGGAGATGAATTTCCAAAAATTATGGACAAAGTTGCTTCTCGCGGATCAGAGACTTCTAAGAGACTGGCTAATGCTATTAGAAATGCTATGAATGATCCCAAGCTAACTTTAGATCAAAGAAAAAAACTACGAAAGACTTATGTTGATCGCACAGGCAGATTGAATGAAGCATTTGGTTCTGACAACATGGCAAAGGCTGAATATATTAAGAATGCTAAAGTGGATCATTTAGATAAGTTGTTAGATCACAAGGAAAACGAAGACTTATTAAAGCAACATATTACTAAAGTGCAGGTAGAGAGGTTTAAGAGAGCTGATAAATCTGCGCAGAAAGCAGCTAAGTTAGAAGAGATGTTAAAAGAACGAGAAGAAAATTTAAAACACAAAAAAGATCAGGAAGGATTGAGTTAGTTTTTTGGAGTTATATGATAAAGGCGAGTAATCAGAGATTGGTGTAAATAAAATTTTAATTAATTGATATACAGAAAGATATAAAATATAAATAATTATTTTAAATTTTGTCATATTTATTATTATGCCAAAAACAGGCAATCCAACAATTGAAGAGCGAAAAAGAGATAATTTAGAATTATTTGAAAAATATTTAGTTGATGTCCTTGATTTGGATAATGAACTAACCTTAGAAGAGTTGAATCTAGATTTAGTAGATTTGCTATTGGATGATCATAAGTTTAAAGATAATTTAGAAAGGGCTTTATTTAAAAATTTACAAAAGCTTACTCATAAAAAATTTGTTTTAGACGGCAAACCACATGCTCCTAGTGTCCGTAATTGGTTAAGAGATTTTGTGAAAAGAGTAGGGTCGGCTTATTTTGATAATGTTACTTTATCGCAATATATTACCAATTCGGAAAATGCTAAAATATTGGATGATGAAGAAAGAAAGAAATTATATAAATTATTAATTATTTATAGAAATATAAAATTTTTTTATAAATTAGCTAGCGTTTTACCTTTTGAAAAATTGAAAATTATACCAACAAAGGAAGAAGACTATTTAGAAAAAGCAAGAACTGTTAGCGGTCCTCCGAAAACAGAGGAAGAAAAGAAAATTGAAAAGCTGAAGGAGTTGGAGGAAAAATATAGCGATAATAGCCTAGAAAAAAAAGTAATTAATGAACAGATTGAGAAAGAGGAAAAGATTAATACCTTAAAATATCTAGCTTCTCAGTATCCAAAAAATAGTTTGGAAAGGAAGGCAATTGAAGAGGAAATTAAAAAAATGGAATCATAAGAGTGGCAGAAATAAAGATAAAAATGGCGTAACAGACTATATTTATTTTTTTAGTCTTTTTAATTTTTAATTTGTAATTTATAACTTATCTTTTTTATCTTTAGAATTTAAATCGCAAGCTATAAATTCTGAAAATTTGATTTTTAATTATATGTTATCTTATTTGCAAAAATTCCATAATTTACCAAAGGAATTAAAGGAAAAAATTTCAACTCGCGAGGTGATGGAGGCAGTAAACGAACTGGAGAAAAGATATGGTATTAGTTTGGCTAGCGTAGTTATGAAAGTAATGACAAAAGATATTTCTATTGTTGATCTGGCAAGATATTTTGTTTTTGAACACCATTTAAACCCTAGACAAGCTGAACAATTAGTTGACGAGCTAAAAAATCGAGTATTCTTTGAGGTAGCTGATTATTTAGGTTTTACTCCTGATCGCGTTGTTGGTCAAAGCGTTGAAGATTGGTTAAAATCTCGCCGGGAAGAAATGGCAACGGCTAGCGGATCTACTTTCTTTTTTTCGCCTGATGATGAGGAAGAAGTAAAAGAATTAGCTAAAAAAGTCCATAGTTTTGTGAAAGGTAAGCCTTTTCAAGAAAATATTGAGGAGAAGCTAGATGCTATTTTTGATGAGGTGAAAATAAATTTTGGTTCAGAAGAGCTAGCTGATAGGTTTAGACAAATTTTAAGGACATATTTAAGAGGAGTGCGTAACCGTCTAGACACTAAAGAAACGCTTAAAAAATCTTTAGAAAGCGGAGGTCTGGGATTTGATGAAAAGTCGGCCGAAGAAGTAATTAGTATCGCAGATAAAATTGTGAAAAAACTTGATGAAAGAACGCCAGTTACTAAGCCCAAAAAAATTATTTTACCAGAAGATCAGGTTAAACCAAAATTAGACAAAAAAGTTTCAGGGTTAAAAAATAGTGGTGTAAGAGATGTTGATTATGATTTTTCTAAACTTAAAAAAGGTAGCACTAGGGAAGAAAAAGACGCAACTTTGTCAAAAAACATATCAATAACACCAACAAAAAAGACGGTCGTTAATCAAGGACAAGGAAAAATTGCTGATGTTAAGTATGTGCCTAAGTTAGTAGGACCTATTGAGGAATTAAAGGAGATGGACCTAATTAATTTCCGCCGCCTAAGTCCCAATCCTGTTGACGCTGCTATGAAAATAAAGGAAAAAATTAATTTTTTAGAAGACGATGGTTATGACAAAAAGTTAGAAGGCATTAAAGCGTGGCGCCAAAGCCCTCTTAATAAACTTTATTTACAAATTGGACAAGAAAGTATTAGTCGGGGCAAAGATATAGGAACTATTATTTACGAGCGGCAAAAAGCAGGAAAGGAATACTTAACACAAGAAGAATTTGTTGCTATAATGGATTTGAACAAAGAGTTGCGATTTTAGTTGTATTTAGAAAATAAATTTAATTAAGCAAAAATTATAAATATTAAAATCAAGAGATTAAAATTGGAAATTTAAGATTGAGAATAAAGGCTTTTAATCAATATTATGCAACAATTTACTGTTCCACAATTTATTGATGTAGAAGATAAAATTATTGGGCCATTAACCACAAGACAATTTATTATTATGTTAGTGGCCTTCATGATTGTTGTTATTAGTTATAAACTATGTGATTTCACTTTGTTTGTTTTGATTATGGTTGTAACTCTTGGGATAGCGGGGGTCTTTGCTTTTTTAAAAATAAACGGAAGGCCATTTCATTTTTTTGTCATTAATTTTATTCAAACTGCCAAAAAAGCAAAGCTTAGAATTTGGAATAATTCTTTAAATATGAAAGCAACAGAGTTAAATAATATAGAAAAAATAGAAAGCGAGGGAAAAACAGAAAAAACAATATTGTCCCCTAAAAAACCTTATATTAAATCCAGGTTATCCGAGCTGTCTCTAATTGTTGACACTCAGGGAGCTTATAAAGGCGGGGAAAAAGTAGAGAGAATTGAGAAGATAAATACGAATTAAGTATAGACTAAAAACATCTTAAATTTGTTTTGATTTTTGATTTTAATTTATTTTTTTTATGTCTAACAGAGGTAAATTAGCAAACAACAAAATAAACGCTTCTACTCAGCAATATCTTGATATTGCTGAAATTAGAGAAGATGTAGTAGTTTTACGCGACGGTTCACTGCGCGCTGTTTTGTTAGTTTCAAGTATAAACTTCGCTTTAAAAAGTGAAGATGAGCAAAATGCTATTATTGCTGCTTATGTTACTTTTTTAAATAATATTAATTTTCCTTTACAAATTGTTGTACAATCAAGAGAGTTAAATATTGATAATTATTTAGCAGACCTGAAACAAAAAGAAAAAGAGCAAACGAATGAATTATTAAAAATCCAAACAGCAGAATATATTAAATATATTAACGAATTAATATCAATGAGCAAAATAATGAGTAAAAAGTTTTATGTTATAGTGCCTTACCATCCTTTATCAGATAAACATAAAGGTTTTTTTTCAACGCTTTTTGAGTTATTTAAGCCTGTAAGTCTAATTAAACTAAAAGAAGAAAAATTTCAGAGGAGAAAAGCCGCTTTAATACAAAGAGTTGAGAATGTAATGAGTGGACTAGCTTCTATTGGTCTTAATGCTGTTATGCTTGATACCCAAAGTTTAATTGAATTATATTATAATTGTTATAATCCTGACATTGCCCCTAATGAAAAATTAGTAGATGTTGAGCAGTTAAGATTAGCAGAGTAATTATTGAAATTATAAAATAAAAGTTATAAGTAATTTTAAAGTTATTTCTAACTATTTAACGGTTTTATAATTTTTGGCTTTTGGTTTATAATTTATGTTTAATTTAACCAAAAAAAACAAAAAAATAAAGGAAGATAATAGTCAAGTTGCAACACATGCACAGGTTGAATCCCCAGATATTGTTAAAGAATATATAGAAGAGGAAAAAGCTTTTAGGCGCGGAGTAGTTACTATTAGAGATCTGATTGCGCCATCAGCAATGCAAATTGATCCAAAATATTTAATTTTGTCCGGAAAATTTGTACGTACTATTTTTGTTATTACTTATCCGAGATATATTAGTGTCGGCTGGTTTGCGCCTATTATTAATTTAAACTCCACCTTTGATATATCAATGTTTTTTTATCCTGTTAGTACTGCTGTTGTTTTAAAACAATTAAAGAAGAAAGTTGGCGCTCTTGAGGCACAAATTATATCTGACGCAGAAAAAGGAGCCGCGCGCGACCCTTTACGAGAGACAGCCTTAAGAGATATTGAAGCATTGCGCGATGCTTTAACGCAAGGAACAGAAAAATTTTTTCAATTCGCTTTGTATGTTACACTTTATGCTGACTCTAAAGGAGAATTAGAAAAAATGACAGCTGAGGTAGAAAATATCTTTGGTTCGCGCCTTGTTTATACTAAAAAAGTATTTTACCAGGCAGAACAAGGATTTAATTCTACATTACCTCTTGGTAATGACGAACTTTACATTACTTTTAATATGAATTCTTCTCCTATTGCTTCGTCATTTCCTTTTATTTCTAGTGAGTTAACGAGTGATAATGGAATTTTATATGGTATTAACAGACATAACAACAGCCTGATTTTATTTGATCGTTTTAGCTTACAAAATGCTAATGCCGTTGTTTTTGCTACTTCTGGCGCAGGAAAAAGTTATGCTATTAAGCTAGAAATTTTGCGTAGTTTAATGATGGGCACAGAAGTAATTATTATTGATCCTGAATATGAATATAAACATCTATCTGATGCAGTGGGAGGGACATACATTAATGTTTCTCTGGCTAGTGAACACAAAATTAACCCCTTTGACTTGCCAAGAGCTATAGGAGATAATGCTAAGCCAGAAGATATTATTCGTAGCGCGGTAATTACTGTAAAAGGTTTGATAAGATTAATGTTAGGAAATTTAAACCCAGAAGAAGATTCTATTGTTGATAGAGCCTTGTTGGAAACTTATGCCAAAAAAGACATAACACCAGACAGTGATTTAAGCGAAATTGAACCACCTATAATGCAGGACTTTGAAGATATTTTAGAGGGAATGGAAGGAGGCGCTGATTTGGCCCTAAGACTTAAAAAATATACCAAAGGCACATTTGCCGGCCTTTTTAATAGTCCTACTAATGTAGAAATGGATAATCAACTAGTATGTTTTTCTGTAAGGGATCTTGAAGATGAATTGAGACCTATTGCAATTTATACTATTGTAAATTATATTTGGAATGTGGTAAGATCAGAAATGAAAAGAAGAATATTGGTGATTGATGAAGCGTGGTGGTTAATGCAACACGAAGACAGTGCTAAATTTATTTACGCTTTAGTTAAACGTTGCCGTAAGTATTATCTAGGTGTTACCACAATTACACAGGATGTAAATGATTTTTTGACATCGCCTTATGGACAAGCTATTGTTACCAATTCTTCAATGCAATTACTTTTAAAGCAGTCTCCAGCTGCTATTGATTTAGTACAGAAGACTTTTGCCCTGACAGAAGGAGAAAAATATTTATTATTAGAATGCGGTGTTGGTGAAGGAATATTTTTTGCTGGCGCCAAACATGCGGCCATTAAAATAGTTGCTTCTTACACAGAAGATCAGTTAATTACCTCTGATCCGCGACAACTATTAGAAATAGAAGAAGCAAAAAAAGAATTTGCCGCCCAATTAGGTGAAGAAAATAAAGAATCTGAGTCTAGTGATGAGATTGAGGATATGGAAATTTAATGGGTTAAGATTAGTCTTGTAATTTAACCCTTACTTAATTTAACAGCCATTATCTTAGAGTTTATATTTTTAATAATTTTATTAAAATTATGTCTAAACGCAAAGTTGTTGGTATTTTAATAATATTAGGAGGAATTATTATTTTAGTGGTTTTAGTATATTTATTGTTTTTTAGCAAAATTGTTATAAAAGAAAAAATAAA
>JALSMD010000114.1 GCA_026987855.1 Candidatus Falkowiibacteriota bacterium
TTGAGTTCAGTTTTAGAGAGCAGAATTGAACACAATAATGAAAGAGGTTATTTTAGAGCTATAGATCCAGATCAATGTAAATTGCTAGCTTCTGACGATAATATTTCGAGGATATTAGGTTAAATGTTGCCCTATAAATGCAATAGTTTCAAAAAATTTAATCTGCAAGCATACTGCAAGCAAAATTGATTGCAATTGACCCGTTTTGACCGGTTTTGATTTTTCTTGCGGCATGATAATGGGTGAGGTAAAATCTGCGAAAACCAAACTACTCAAGCAATTGCCCGGGTGGCGGAACTGGTAGACGCAGGGGACTTAAAATCCCCTGGGGTAATACCCCGTGCCGGTTCGACTCCGGCCCCGGGCACCAATTTAAAGATCCTAAACGGATCTCTGCGGTTGTGCTGCAACTGTTCTCCTCAATTTTCAAAGATTTTTATAAATTAGAACGGATCCCTTGCGCTTGTGCTGACAACACTGATCCCAACGATTTTGCAAAGGTCTCTGTAAAATTATTTCGAGAGATCTACATTTTTAGTTATATTTAATTCCTTCATTTTACGCCAAAGGGTAGTTCTAGAAATGCCGAGAATTTTTGCTGTTTCCTTTTGATTAAAACCAGTAAGGTAGAGGATATTTTTAATATATTGTTTTTCATATTCTTTGAGTGGGAGAATATTTTTATTATAAGTTTTATCCATTAGTTTTAAATCAGGTGGTAAATCTTCAAGCTTAAGGATTTTGTTCTCACACAAAGCTACAGCTTGTTCAATGATATTTTCTAATTCTCTTACATTTCCGGGAAACGAGTAGTTTAATAATACTTTTACAACGCTTGCCTCTACTTGATAAACTTCTTTTTTAAATTTTTTATTATACCTTTCTAAGAAATATCTTATCAGTGCTGGAATGTCTTCTTTTCTTTCTCTTAAAGGAGGAACTTTAATATTAATTACGTTTAATCTATAATAGAGATCTTCTCTAAAATAACCATTCTTTATCATTTTTTTTAAATTACGATTGGTTGCAGCTATGATACGAATATCGATATTTACAGGTTTAGTCCCTCCTAATCGGTAAAATTGGCGCTCTTGAATAACTCTTAATAATTTTACTTGTAAAAGAGGAGAACATTCTCCAATTTCATCCAAAAATAAAGTACCATAATTAGCAGTTTCTAATAGACCTATTCTTTTAGAAACTGCACCAGTAAAAGCTTCTTTTTCGTGACCAAAAAGTTCATTAGCAGCTAAATCTTCACTTAATGCTCCACAATTAAAAGCTACAAATGGATTGTTTTTTCTGGGACTAAGGCTATGAATAGCTCGAGCTATCAGTTCTTTTCCAGTTCCTGTTTCTCCTTCGATGAGAACGTTACAATCTAGAGGTGCAACTTTTTCAATAGTTTCATAAAGTTTTTTCATTGCGAGGCTTTCACCAACTAAACCAGCAAAAAATGGCTGTTTTTTAATCTTTAATTTTTCTTTACATATTTCTATTCCTAAACTTTCATTTAGAGCTTTTTCTACAATTTTGTGTAGATCTTTAATATGAAAAGGTTTAGGTAAGTAATAATACGCTCCTTTTTTTGTAGCTTCTACTGCTCCAGGGATGGAAGCGTAACCTGTAATAAGGATAACTGGTAAACTTGAACAAATATCTTTTAGCCTTTCTAATAATTCTAAACCATCAATGTCTTTTAGACGGATATCGCTAATTACTAGATCGCACAGGTTGTCTTCTATAAAAAGAAGTGCAGAATATCCCTTTGTAAAAGAGTACACTTCATAACCATGCTTTGATAAAGCGGTCTCAAGACGCTTGCATGTTAAAGCTTCGTCATCAATAATAACAATTCTTTTTTTGTTTTCTTTTGTTTCTTTCATATTATTGTGCGGCATTATTATATCTCTTTGCTATTGGCAAAATGATTTTAAATATTGTTCCTTTCCCGACTTCACTTTCTACTTTTATATCTCCGTGATGTTTTTTAATAATACTATAGGAAACAGAGAGTCCTAACCCCGTTCCCTTTTCTTTAGTAGTAAAAAAAGGCTCAAAAATTTTATCTTTAATTTCTTTTGGAATACCAGGCCCTGTATCAGCAATTTCTATAATGGCTTTTTCTCCTTGTTCATATGCTTTTATCGAAAGTTTTCCTCCTCCTTGCATTGCTTGAGAGGCATTTACTATAATATTAATTAGAACTTGTTCTAGCTGATTAAAATTTCCCAAAATTTTGATAGGAGTATCTGGTATATCCAGTTTTGTTTCTATTCCTTTTGTATTTAGTTCATTACTTAAAAGTCTATAAGCACTTTTTATTAGTGCTGTTAAGTCTATTTCTTCAGTGGACATATCTCTTTTAGAACGGGCAAATTCTAATAGATGTAGTACTATTTCCCTAGCTCTTTCGCCTTCATGATAAATGTCTTGTAACATTTCAAGTATTTCTTCTTTATCTAAATCGTCGAAATTGTCAATAATAACTTCAACTGTCAAAAAGATATTATTTAGAGGATTATTGATTTCGTGTGCAATGCCAGAAATCGCTGTGCCTATTGCTGCCATTTTAGTTGCTTGTAATAGTTCCTTTTGTTTTGCATTAAGGGTGTGTAACATTTCATTTATGTTTTTTATTAGTTCTTCGTATTCTTTGTGTCTTAAAAGATATCTTTTATATGGAGGAATATATTTCAATTTGCCTTCTGAAATCTTTTTAATATTGACTGCTAAGTATTCAATTGGATCTATGATCCATTTTGCAACTAAATAAGCAGCTACAGGCACTATTATGATAGCTATAAGAAAAATAAAAATGGGTATAGACGAATATAAATTGATTTCCGAGTCAAGTTTTTCAGTTATTTTTTTTCTAATATTTGAAAAAAGCTCAGTTATTTCATGGCCTTTTTCTCTGACCTTTTTGGCAATATTTGGATCTATTTTTTCTTTGTTGATTAGCTGTTCTACCAGCTTTTTGTAT